>JAEWQX010000076.1 GCA_023399035.1 Bacillota bacterium
GAAGATAAATGAAAAGTTAAAAACAGGTGATTACAGCAATGATGGAGAAAAAATTGTATTTCTGACTTTTGATGACGGAACATCAACAACTGTAACTCCAAAGGTATTGAATATTCTAGATCAATATAAGGTAAAGGCTACATTTTTTCTTATGGGAAAGAATATAGAAGATGGTGGACAGGATGCAAAAAATCTTGTTAAAAAGGAATTTGATAATGGACATGCTATAGGAAATCATTCTTATTCTCATGATTATAATGTACTTTATCCGGGAAGATATTTGAACCTTGAATCATTTAAAGCTGACTATGATAAAAATGACAAGCTATTGAAATCAATATTAGGTGATAATTTTTCAACAAGAGTGTTAAGATGTCCAGGAGGGTATATGTCTTGGAAGGGAATGAGCGAACTTGATGTATATTTAAAAGATAATAATATGACATACATTGACTGGAATGCATTGAGTAAAGATGCTGAAGGGAAAAAGAAGAATGCAGATGAACTTGTACAATGTGCTGTAGAAACATCTGAAGGTAAAGAAATTGTAGTATTATTAATGCATGATACTTACGGTAAAGAAGAGACAGTAAAATCGCTTCCAAAGATAATTGAGTATTTTGAAAATAATGGATATGAATTCAAAACATTAGCGTAGTAGAATATATTCCTATATGTATGCTTCACAATCAAATATAATATTTGAGAATAATAAAGCTGGAAATAACAAAACATATTAAAGATATATATTATTTGAAGTATTGGGAGTGTACATTATGAAAAGAATATGGAATATTTATGAAAATGATATTAAAAATATAGTAACTAATTATGCAGCCCTGATAACTATAACAGCTTTATGCATACTTCCATCATTATATGCGTGGTTTAATATAGCTGCATCGTGGGATCCATATGCAAAAGAAGCTACAAGTCAGATAAAAATTGGTGTGGTAAACAATGATGAAGGAACAGATATTGATGGAAAAGAAATCAATATGGGAGATCAGATTGTAGAGGGATTAAAAGAAAATGATCTCATGGGGTGGCAGTTTGTAGATGAAGATGAAGCTGAAAGTATGATTGAACAGGGAAAATATTATGCAACAATAACAATACCACCAGAGTTTTCAAAAGATATAACTTCCATTGTGACAAGCGATATAAAAAAAGGAGATATTATATACAGGGTTAATGAAAAAATTAATGCAATAGCACCAAAGCTTACTTCTAAAGGGGCAAGCGGAGTGCAGGAGAATATAAGTAAAACATTAGTTGAAACTGTAAGCAGTACACTTTTGAATACTACTAAGAGTATTGGAATAGAATTGGAGAATGCAAGACCTAAAATAACTAATGTATATAATTTATTGAAAGAAGTTCAAGGAAAGTTTGAAGATATAAATAGTACTGTTGACCTCGCCTATGATGGTGTGGTTCAGCTTAAAGATCTTACAAAGAAAATAAATGATGATATTCCTTTAATAAAAACTACCATAAATAACAGTCAGGAATTAAGCAGCAATATAAAGGATTTTCTTAGTACATCAAAGAGCAGCTTAAATGATTTATCACCAACAATAAAGGAAGATATACATCTTTTAAGTGATATATCTGGAGGAATATCAGATTATGCTTCAGCTATTATTGAAGCTATAAATTCGGGAAATGAAAAAGCGCCTGAAATGATAGAAAATATTGAAGTGAAATTAAAAGGATTAAATCAGTTAACATCATCGATCATTAATGTAATGGAAAAATTAAACAAGATAAATCCTAAATTGGATTCTGTTATAGAGCAGCTTAATAGTATTAATTCATCAATAACTACTATACAAGGTTATCTTACAACAATAAAGGAAGCGGTAAATTCAGGGGAGACAGCTGATTTGACAGTGCTAAACAACATAAAAACTCTTGCTGACAGTATAAAGTCAGTGTCTTCAGACTTATATTCAAGATATGATAGTGATATTTCAGATAAAGTTAATGGAATAATAGATAGTGCTTATTCAACAAGTGATAGTATCCTAAGTGTTCTTAACGAAGCAGAAAAAAAGCTTCCAGATGTGAGTAGTCTTCTTAATACAGCATATGAAGGTGCTGATAAGGGAATTTCAGGGATTGAATATATAAAAGAGAAACTACCTAAAGCAGAAGAAATGATAAACATTCTTGTAGATAAAATGGATAAGGCTAATAACGATGAAGGTCTAGTTGATTTGTTAGAATTATTAAAAAATGATGTTGAAGAAAGAAGTGATTTTTTAGCTAATCCAGTTAATTTAGTTGAAGAAGATGTATTTCCTATGGGGAATTATGGAACCGCAATGGCACCATTTTATACAACATTAGCTTTATGGGCTGGATGTTTATTTTTAGTTTCATTATTATCTGTAAATCCACATGAACCTGAAGAAGAAAATGATAAATTTCTTAATATCAAAAATAATGATGGAAAAGTATCTGGAAATAAGTCTAAAAAAGAAAGATTTGGCTATGTTGTTGGAATGACAGAAAATTATATTGGAAAGCTTCTTTTATTTATTACATTAGCAGTAATCCAAAGCTTGATAACATCTATAGGGGATCTGTATATTTTAGATATATACTGCCTTCATTCAGGATTATTTGTTCTTGTATCTGTAATTACTGGCTGTACATTTGCATTTATAATATATACTGCATGTTCGGTTTTCGGAAATGCAGGGAAAGTTTTGTGTATTGTACTTCTAGTATTTCAAATTGGTGGATCAAGCGGAACCTTCCCAATTGAACTAACACCGAAGTTTTTCAGAAATATACATCCATTCCTGCCATTCACATACACAATTTCATTGATGAGAGAGACAATAGGGGGTATTGTAAATCAAGTTGTAGTAAAGGATTTATCGTTAATAGCTGTTTTTATAGTAGGTTCATTTATTATAGGTGTATTTTTGAAAGCACCATTTAATAAGTTTATAAAGAAATTCAATGAAAAATTTGAAGAAAGTCATCTTGGAGAGTAAATTTTAATTAAGGAATCCAATATGTTATGTATAGCAGCTGGATTCCTTAAATTTTAGAATAATTGTTAAAATAATATTAAGCTGATGAAAATTATCATAAAACTTGAGTAAATTATTGAATTAAATATTTATTAATTTATAAGATTAAAGCTTTTAGCTAGATCATAATAATAGTTAAATGAATATGAATCATCAATAAAACAAGGGAATTTTAAATTATAATTACCCCAGATTGTAATTGGATTTTTTGTAAAATAAAAAGTTACAAAAAAAAGTTCTTTTGTATTTAATCGTGTAAAAAATGGAATGAGATTTATATCTTTAATTTTGTAGTAAATATCAACATGATTCATATCTATAATTTTCTTAAGAAGCATCTTATCTTCTTTGTCGACAAGCATATTCATAAGATTTTCCCTGCTAGATTCATCAAGCC
>JAEWQX010000095.1 GCA_023399035.1 Bacillota bacterium
AAATAGAAAGTTTTTATCGTTTTCTATAATATGGGACATACTAATTGTAGTTTAGACGATATGAAGCAGTGTTGTTGAAATATGGAGGAATTTATGAAGAAAAAGACTAAAATTATTTGCACAATTGGACCAAGTTCAAATTCACCGGAACAACTTAAAAAATTAATACGTAATGGGATGGATATTGCCAGAATCAACTTTTCTCATGGTACACATGAATCTCATAAAGAAAAAATAGACTTAATTAAGCGTTTAAGAACTGAGATGAACTCTCCTACTGCAATTGTTCTTGATATCAAAGGACCAAAAATTAGAACTCATAATTTTATAAATGATGGTGTAGAACTTAAAGAAGGTAATGATTTTACATTTATCTGTGGTGATGAAATATTAGGTGATGAAACACAATGTTCTATTTCTTATAAAGAACTTTGTGAAGATATTAAAGTTGGTGGAAGCATATTAGTAGATGATGGTCTTTTAAAATTTAAAGTTACAGGTGTTGAAGGTAATAAAATTCATACTAAAGTAACTGTAGGAGGATTAATTAAAAACCATAAAGGTGTTAATGTTCCTAATGTTATTATAAAACTTCCATCAATAACAGAAAAAGATATAGAAGATATAAAATTCGGATGTGAAATGGGTGTTGACTTTATTGCTGCTTCTTTCATAAGAAAAGCAAGCGATGTACTTGATGTTAAAAAGGTTCTTGAAGAAAATAACGGAAAGCATATTAAAGTAATCGCGAAGATTGAAAACCAGGAAGGTGTGGACAACATTGACTCAATCATTGAAGTAACTGATGGTGTAATGGTTGCTAGAGGTGAAATGGGTGTTGAAATCCCAATAGAAAGGGTTCCGATCAACCAAAAAATGATCATAAAGAAATGTAATGAAGCTGGAAAAATAGTAATAACAGCTACTCAGATGCTTGACTCAATGATCAGAAATTCTCTTCCTACAAGAGCAGAAGCAAGTGATATCTGCAACGCTATCTTCGATGGTACTGATGCTATCATGCTTAGCGGTGAAAGTGCTTCAGGATTATTCCCTATTGAAGCTGCTAAAACTATGGCCAGAATTGCTCAGGAAGCTGAACAATACTTAGACTACAATCAATTAACTGCAAGATTCAGAGAACCGTCGTTAACTGATTATGCTGCTGCAATAAGTTATTCTGCCTGCAGAACTGCAAACTTGTTAGACGCAAAAGCTATTGTTGCTGCTACTAAGAGCGGTGCAACTGCAAAATTACTTTCAAGATACAAGTCTAAAGCTCCAGTTATAGCAATAACTCCTTACGACTATGTAAGAAGAGGCTTAAACCTTAACTTTGGATTAATTCCTATGCAGTGTGATATGTTTAACACTACAGATGAAATAATAAACGAAGCAAAAAATATAGTATTTAAGCTTGGAATCACAGAACCAGGTGATGACATAATTGTTGCAGCTGGAATGCCAACAACTCAAACTGGCGGAACTAACATGCTTAAGATAGAAAAACTTTAATAAACATAAATGCGCTGCTAATTTGAGCAGCGCATTTCAGCTACAAGCTGTGCCATATTATATATTATAATATTGCTTAAATCCTTATATAATCTTATTCAAATTTAAATCCTTTAAGTAAATCTGCTAAAGATGTTCCTTCTTCTTCATTATCTACATAATTAAGATACTCTTTATTGCTTTCAACTGCATCCTTTATACTTAAAGACATCTTTTTATTTTCCTTGTCTATGCTTAGGACTTTCACTTTTACTTTTTTATTAACTTCTAATACATCCGATGGCTTTGCAATATTTTCATCAGTTATTTCAGTAATATGAACAAGACCTTCAACTCCATCAAATAATTCTACGAATGCACCAAAAGAAGTAAGTCTTACAACTTTTCCTTCAACAACATCTCCTTCTTTTATATCTGAACCATGTAAAGTCCAAGGCTCTTTTGCAATATCCTTTAATATTAATGAAAGTCTTTCTTTTTCTTTATCAACACTTCCTATAAATACTTCGACTTTGTCGCCTTCTTTAACAACATCTTCTGGTTTGTTTACTCTTTCCCATGATAAGTCTGAAAGATGAATAAGCCCTTCAACTCCTCCGATATCAACAAATGCTCCAAATTTAACAAGCTTTTTAACAATTCCAGTTCTCTTTTCCCCTTCCTGTAAACTGTTCCAGATTGCCTTTTTGTTCTTGTTGTATTCTTCTTCTTCAATAAATCTTCTTGATGCTACAATCTTATTGCTATGTAAGTCTAATTCTGTTATCTTAACTTCTATTTCTTTTCCGACTAAAGTACTTAGATCAATTCTTTCCCTGCTTGCAAGAGAACCTGGAATAAATACTCTTAAATTGCCATAGTATGCAGATAATCCACCTTTAATTTCTTCCTTAACCTTTACAGTTACAGTCTTTCCATCCTTGTAAGCTTCTTCTATATTTTCTTTTTCCTTAATCTGTTTTGCTCTCTTTAATGATAGTTCAACATATCCATCCCCATCATTAGGTGATATAACATATACTTCAATTTCATCGCCAACAGCTAAAACTTCTCTTGGATCTTTTTCGTCATTAGATACTTCTTCTTTTGTTATCAATCCATCAAAAGCATAATTTATGTTAACAGAAACTTCTTTATCGTTAACATCTATAACTGTTCCTTTTAAGATATCTCCTCTGTTTAATCTCTTAACATCATAATCCTTTAATAATTCGTCCATGCTGTTTAACATTTCTTCATTAGCCATATCAATCTCACTCCCTAAATATAATACTCTTAAATTAATATTCTTAAATTAATATTCTTAAACTAATAGTGTTAATTACAATATTAATCTACTAAAGCATTTTATACAAGTAAACTGTTTACATTTAACTCTTTATTATTTTAAAATTTCGTTAAATATAGCAGAAATACTTATTATTTTATTTAAATATCTTTTATTCAAAATAAATCTGCAAAAACTAGACCTATAATAGTCTTCCTTTTTATATGATAGTTTTTTATTTCCCTAAATTTTCTTGTATAATATATACTATATATTTAATAGAGGCGGTGTTTAAAATACATAAAAAATTAAATAAGATTTATTTTACCCTTACATTAATTTTTATTTTCTCAATTGGTCTTATTTCTCTTGATGCATTACATAATGATAATTCAATATACAATTCCAATATAATAACAGCTTATGCAAAAAGCAGAAGTAAATCATCGAGAAGATCATCAAGTACTTCAAAAAAATCAAATAGCTCTACTAAAACTAATCCCCCTAAGAAAAGCTCATCTAATAGTAGCAATGGTACTTCAAATACTGCAGGAAGCAATAATACAAGTACTAACAGCAATAATTATAATAACACTACTAATAATACCTACAACTACAATAGAAACCATGGCAGTTTTTTTACAAGAGGATTTTACTTTGGCAGAAGTAATAGATTTTTTTACAGGCCATTTTATTTTGGTACCATGTTTAGCGGCATAATTAATGCTATAAGTTTTATCATATTCTTTATCGTAATTATCTTTATAATCCGTATTTTTATTAGGCGCAGATATTAATAAGAACTCCATCTTAATGTTTAAATTAAGATGGAGTTCTTATTATTTATATTCAAATAGCATGTTTATATTTAACCTTCATCATATAAAACAAACTGCTGTCTTTCATATTCTTTTCTTCTTTCCATTTCATTATAGCAATAATTAATTATATCACTTCTTTTTATTATTCCTATAAATATTCCGTTATCATCTGTAACTGGCACAAAATTCTGATTAATTGCAAGAGATATAAGCCCTTCAATATTTGATGTTATCGATACAGATTTATGAGTTACTCTTCTTGGAATATTTTTAACTTTAACACTTTCAGTATTTTTAAAATTTAAATCAGGAGTATTTTTAAGCTTCCATAGCAAGTCTCCTTCTGTAAGTGTTCCGACATACTTTCCTTCTTTATTTATAAGCGGAATAGCTGTGTAACCATGATGTTCCATTTTCTCCATTACCTGTCTCATTGTTGCATCTTCATTTTCGCATACTACTTCATTTTTCGGAGTAAGAAAAAAGGCTATATTCATAAATAAAATCCTTTCCTTAAATGTATTCGTTTTATAAGCTATACATTTATTTTACCATATTTTCAATATAACTTCCTTATTGAATTTATTACTTATTCGTAAATTTTTCTTAATTATATATTAAATTTTCATAAAACATCAAAATTAGCTTTTTCTTTCTTTTATATTATAAAATTTATACATATAATCCAAATATACATCTTCTTTTAACACAGAACTTATTTCTTTATATCCTATTTCTCCTTGAAGAGTTTTCTTTACTATTATCTCAAATAAAATATTGCTCTTGCACTTAGAGCACTTTCCTACAGCTGCAAACCTCCAGTTTAAAAGTTCTATCGCCGTCTGCATTTCCGCTGCTTTACAGCACTTTGGACATTTAAACTGCAGCTTATCTTCATCAACTTTAAATTCCTCAAGATTTGATACATTTATTGCCGGCATATTATATATATCACGTACTATATGATTTTTTATTATTCTTGAATTATAGATGCGTTTAAAGACTTCAACAGTATAAAAAGCATCATTTAATGCATCATGAAGCTTATTTTCATCTACTCTTATTTTTAATTCATCAAGTGCTGATTTGAGTCCCAGAGCTTTTTTATGTGCTAATATCTTACTTGCATATTCCTGTATATCAAGATAACTGTCAAGCCAGTTTAAATCCTTGTATCCATGGTAATTTGCATTAATTATTATTTCAGCAACATCATCCTTTGCCCATGAGCATAAAACATCGCCTTCCTCAAACATTCCTTTAAGTTTATTTACAGCTTCCTCAAAGGAAATCCCGTTTTTATCCAGAATATTGCTGTCTATCTTTGTTATTTCAGTTACTTTAGGATTAATTACTGGAAAAATAGTAGGCTTTATATATTCTCTCATTTCACAGACAGGCTTCATATATTTATCAACCTTAATAGCCCCTATTTCAATTATTTCATTTTCCAGATTAATATCTTTTAAATCGTTATTTTCTTCAAAAAATTTTTCATAATACTTTGTTATATTTTTCAAGTTGTTAAATTCTAAATCTACTATAATGTACCCCATGAATATTCCCCTCTAATTAATATCTATTCCTGCAAGTTTCATAAGATGAATTGCATTTCTAGTCCTGCTTCTGCCTCTTCTTAATATATAGTCAAATTTTATTTTATTATCTTCATAAAATTCTCTGAAGTTATAATTTACAATCTGTCCACTGCTGTTTTCTAAATCGCATAATTCAAAATCATGAGTAGAAACTAATCCCATTCCCCCATATTCCATTAACTGTTTTATAAGAATTGATGCCCCTGTGTGTCTGTCTTCTGAATTTGTTCCTTTAAATATTTCATCTAACAAGAAGAATATTCTTTCACCTCTTTTAGCTGCTTCAATAAGCTGCTTTATCCTTAATATTTCTGCATAAAATGAAGATATACTCTCTTCAAGATTATCTTTAGTCCTCATGCATGTATATAAATTCATTATTCCACATGAGAATTTATCTGCGCATACAGGAGCACCAGAATAAGCAAGAATCATATTTACTCCAATTGTCCTTAGAAAAGTGCTCTTTCCTGACATGTTTGATCCTGTAATAAGTGCTGTCTTATTATTTCCTTTAAGGGCAAAGCTATTTTTAATACATCTACTGCTTAATAAAGGATGTCCTATGTTAATTCCATATATTGATTCTTCTCGTCTTATTTCTGGATAGCACCAGTCTTTATGTTCAAAATCAAGATTTGCAAAACTGCACATCTCATCTATTTTATTCATAACATCAACCCACTGTTTTAAATATATTCCATTTTCATTACGCCACTTTTCCATGCTTCTAATTAAAAATATATCCGAGAAAAATGTTATATTTATTATAAAATAATACGCATTATATTTACTATCTCCTATCCAGCTGAATATAGATTCAAGCTTTTTCATTGAACTCTTACAATCTACGTTTCCTTTTCCATTACTGCCTTTTATTCTATCTGAGATAAGTCCTTTTTGTAATCCTTTTAAATGGGGAGATTCAAATTTTTCATCCTGTATCAAGCATAATATTCTACTGTATGCACTCATACTGCTTTTTATAGATTCAAATAATTTCATATCTTCCATTAAATTTTTAGACATAATTTTTACTGCTGCATAATTAATCATTAGATCTAGTAATATAAACGATTCTGGAACTATACCTTTTAAAGCTGCAATTACAGAACATAATGTAATAATAATGAATATGACTGCTGTTATACTGCATATATTATTGGGACTGCTTCCTCTACTGCACCATTCAACAAAATCATCTATACTGCCATATGATGTCTCCTTTAACTTTCCTTCAACCATCAGTTTCTGTCTCCAGTCAATCTTATGAGAAAGTTCATTTATGGCTTTCTGTCTCTCTAATATTTCATTTTCATTAAATAAGGTTTTCCTTTTTAAAATATCCGACAATTCTTTCCTTCCACCTTCTGTGGAACATGAATTTATAATCTTAAATAATGAATTATCTCCAAATACATCAAGATCATCAATAAAAGGATGATTAACATCTGAATACTCGTTTCCACCATCCTCAATATTACTTAACTCTCCATTGACTCTGCTCAATCCATCTTCATTTATCTTTATTAATAAATCAGTTCTTATTTTCTGATTAAACAATATATCATGAAAATATATAAAAACTAAAAATAATGCTATAAATGATATAGTAACAGCCAGTGCTAAGTTTATCTTATTATTTCTATATAACATATAGTCGATTATAATACATAAAACTACTGCAGCTAGCCTGAGAATACTTATTAAGTTTATTTTTATTTTTAAGTCATCTCTTCTTTTCTTATTTATTTCTATATTATTTATATATATTTCTCCTGCTGACTTCATAACTCCTCCTTCTTCAATATTCAATTTTTTCCTTTATAATCTTATTGTACGTTATTAATTTTTAGTGTCAACATCAAAATATAAAAGCCATCTTAGAAGCAATCTATTACAACTGCTTCCAGACGGCTCCCTTATATTATCTGTCATCACTTTGAATTATTGAAACAAATCTTAATAAATCAAGTAATAAATTCAAGAAACTAATAAATATAGAATAAGCAAAAACTGCTATTTCCTGCTCACTCAGTACTCCATACTCACATCTTCTCTGTATTGACTTCATTATAACAACAGCATATACACTATAAATCACTATTCCTATTGCTGAAATAACCAAAGTATATGTGCTGAATCTGAATAAGAAAATATTTAAAATTTCTAAGATGAATAATGCCCATATTCCGCCCCAGACAAAGGGTGATAATCTAAAGATATTTTCATCACTTGATCTTGCTGCTAAAATATATGCTATACCAAAAATTAATACAACACCTAAAACTACTGATATGAATAACCCGCTTCCAAGTCTGTAAAAATAATATACATAAGCAGATCCTGATAATATTCCAAGAACTAAAGCATATATATACATGCTACTTCTGCTTCTAATAAAACCGCCTCTTCTAGAAAATATAGAAAATAAAACAACAATAAAAAATGCTATATTTAATATACTCTTAATAGAATTTGGTATTAAAAATATTCCTGCAAATGAACCTAAAGCCATAAATACTAATCCCAGGAAAAATGTTTTTAATATCTGAAGATAATTTTGTTTTACAATACTGTTCAAGTAAAACACCTCCCAATCTTAATAATTAACTAAATTAAAATATATATACATGATATATTAAAGCATATTTTTTTAATAACTCTAATTATAACCATGAGTCTATTTTTTATAGATTTTCTCCTATATATTTGAAATTAAATCATATAATGGTATAATTTAAACATAAATTTTATTATGGGTAAGGAGATGATTATTATTAGAAATGATTCTTTAAAAATATACAGAAATATTTCAATATTACTTTTTGTATTTATCATTATAGTATCCTTTTATGACTTAAAAAATATAAATTCAGTACATAGTCATAATTTAAGCTCTATGCTCCTGTTCTTTCAGCTATTATTATTTATTATATTCATACTTTATGTATTTTCAAGTAAAAAACTGTTTATACAGGAAAATAAGGAATTTGATTCGCTAGCAAATATAGTTCCTGGTGGCATTGCAAAAGTATATGGAAATGATAAATTTACTATTAAATATGCTGATGATACTTTTTATAAAATAATTGGCTATACAAAAGAGGAATTTCTAAAAGATTACAATAATAATTCAAGATTTTTGATTCATCCAGATGATTTAAATTCAGTTATAAGGACATTTAAGTTTCAGATGGATAATGGACAGCCTTTTAAAGCAATGTTCCGTGCTATAAGAAAAGACAGCGAGATAATATGGGTATACGCTAGAGGAAATACATTATCTATAAACAAAAACGTATCACTCTATAATTTCATATTTACTGATATTACAACAACTAAAAATGCTTTTTCTCAGTTAGACTTAGAAAATAAGCGCTACGAGATAATCTGCAGACTATCAGACAATATATATTTTGAATATGATATTTTAAATGATACACTTATAAATAGTAATGTATGTAAGAAACTATTTGGAAATGATCATATAATTTCAAACTTTAAGGAAAATCTTATGAATAGTAATGTAATTCACAAAGACGATTTTCCAATTTTCATAAACCTATATGATGATTTTAACAGTGGGGCTGAAAATATATGCTATAACTTAAGAATAAAAAATATGGATGACACATATACTACATGGCAAATTCACGGTGAACCTATATTCAATAAAGAACGAATTCCAATTAAGATTATTGGAAAAGCAATAAATGTTTCAGATATAAAGTAAATCCTATATTAAAATGTAATATAAGAATAGTCCATTAATGCTTTTCTGTATTTTATTTCGCCAAAAGTTTAATATAAAATAAAACTTCTCAGTACATTAATTCATAATATACTGGGAAGTTTTTATTATTAATCACTAATTTATTCTTGAGATAAACATTTATATATTTCTTCTAAGTTATATTTCATTGCTTCAATATAACTTTTATCATCTTCACTAGATTCCAATGTAAGAATAGGAACTACTTGTGCTCCAACTTCATTTGCTAATGTTTCTGAAACTTTAGGACTTGCTAATGATTCAGAAAAAACAGTTTTTATGTTGTTATCCTTACAGAACATTACCAATTCCTGTAATTGCCTTGGTGTTGGTTCACCCTCTGCAAATAAGTTTTCTACTGATTTCTGATTTAATCCAAAGTCTCTGCATAAGTAACCAAAAGCTGCATGACCTGTTACAAAATCTTTATGTGATATTCCATCAAATTTTTCTTTGTACTCATTATATAAGCTTTCTAATTCACTTACAAAAACATCATAGTTTTCTTGATAATAATCCTTATTTTTTTCATCGATTTCTACTAGAGTATTCTTTATATTTTCAGCCTGTTTTTGAGCTTCCTTTAAGCTTAGCCAGCTATGAGGGTCTATTGAATCTCCTTCTTTTCTTACATCAACGCCATCACTAGAATCAACAATACGTATATCTTTATCACCAATTGCACTGTTTACTGAATCTACCCATGTTTCAAGACCTAACCCGTTATATATGAATGCATCACTTTTAGTTAATGCCTCAAAATCCTTTGTTTTAGGCTCGTAATCATGTGGTTCCATATTTTCAGGAACCATGCATGAAATTTCTGCTTTGTCTCCTGCAATCTTATCAGCGAATTCCTTTAAAGGATATACTGAAACCATTATATTAACTTTATCTTTATTTTCTTCATTAGTAGTGTTCGTATTGGAGCTTGACCCACATCCTATAAGCATTATGCTTGCAATAGCAGCTAAAACCCCTGAAATAATTTTCTTTTTCATTTTTACCTCCAATTTGCATATGATTTGCATTTGCATCATATTTATTATATTACTCTTCTAAAATAAAAATGTCAACTTCAGTATTTAACCCTATTTTTTACAACTATATCTTGATATATGCATATATAGCATTTGAAGAATCTAAAATATTTTTTTCAATGCTCTGGCATGTAAAGAAAATAACTTGTTCAAATCCGCTTTTAAGTAAAATGTTCAGTGCCTTTTCCCTCCGTATATCATCATATTGAATAAAAGCATTTTCTAAAAATACAGGTACCTTCTTATCTTTGAAAAACATTTCTGCCGCTGATAAAGAAAAAGCTAGATACAACTGATTTTTTGTACCGCTGCTCAATTTGCTTACATCATAAAATCTTTCCTCTTCGCATATCTGCATGCTGTAATCTTCATTTATTCTCAATTCTTTAAACTTCATTAAAGTAAGTCTATTCAGCTTTTCTAAAACTTTTTCATTAAGTTCGTCCCCTAGCAGTGTTCTTATCTGGTCAAAGGAATCCTGTAAAACCATATTCCTTTTTATTTCCTTCAATTTTAAGATTAATTTAGAATCTATAGTGCTTCCTTTAAGTCCTATAATGCTCATTCCACTTGATAGATTATTTTCAATATCATCCATAATGCTGCTTATATTATTGATTTCAGATTTTAGTTCATAAATTCTTTTTGAAATATTTTTCTTTTCTTCTTTTAAGCTCTCGTATTTTTTTATTCTTCTTAATACTTCATCCATATCATTACAGTACAAAATATCATAAAACAAATTAATTACTTCTTCATTCTTCTTGAAAACACTTTTTAGGGAATTAAATTTATCCATATCAAATTCCCGCTCTTTTTTCTTCAATATTGTTTCCCAGTTTTCTTTATAGCCTGCATATTTATCATACTTTGTAATCTTTTCTATAAATTCTTCATAAGTATCACAGTTAGTCTCTTTCATATATATATTTATCTCTTCTTCATCATCATTTACCCTGTTCTTTGCCATTTCAATAAGATCGTTATTTTTCCTAGCTATTTTATTATTTCTAATTATAACTGAATACTTAAAATATTTTTTCATAAGCAGGATAAATATAGGTATGCATGCTATAAATATCGGTATTGATTTTATAACAATTCCAAAAATAAAAATAAGCGATAAAATCCCAAACTCCACATTTGTAAATATCATTTTCCTTCCAGCATACTTGGTATTTCTGTCCATCTTATGCTTACTTTGGTTTTCTATTCTATATTTCAGGTCTTTTAGACTATCCTTATAGGAATCAAGAAGCATACCAATTTCATCTCTGTATTTCCCTATAAATTCAATACAGTCAATGCTCCCTGAAAGCCTTCTGATTTCTATTTTAGTTTTATTGATAAATTCCTGATTATCTTTATATTTCTTCAAATCCTCTTCAAGAGTCTCCTGATCAGATTTCAATTTACTAATCCTTTCATATAGATTATCTCCCATTGAATCAAGCTTATTAAAGAATGATAATGATTCACTCAGCTGCGATAGTTTAACTTCAAGCTTTTCTAAATTATTATTCTTAATCTTCTTATTATGTAAAAGCTTCTTATAATTTAAGCAATCTTCCTCCATCTGCTCAAGAAGTTCAATAGTAACTACTTCTCTGTTATCCTTTTCTTCATAGCTTTCCTTATGCATACTGTCTGAATAAATATTATTTATATGTTTAAAAGCATCTATACTATACTGACCTATGGATAGGCTTCGTACAAATGAGGAATAATTTATATTTAAAAGACTCTTCCCAGGTTCTTTTAAATATTTTATTTTTATCTTCTTTCCAGTATCCTTATCTATTACTTCACATTTATCATCTTTTTCTGAAATGCCAAATACTCTTCTTATAATTACTTCTCTGCCATCATAATCTATAACTAAGTCACCAGAAATATTTTCACCATTAATAGGCATATATTTTTTCCGTTCTTTTATATTTCCACCCCTACCATGAACTCCATAAAGCCACATCCTGATAAATTTTTCTATGGAACTCTTACCTGATTCATTTTCTCCATATATTAAATTAAATCCATCTTTAAAGTTAATTGTTTTATTTTTCAGGCCTGCAAAATTAATAATATGTATCCTCTTGATCTTCATTAACTTTTACCTCTTCACCTTAAAATTCTGCTTTCGTACATTCCTTTTTCATAATAGAATCATAAAATATGATCCTATAAATTCATGTTCTTCTAAAATGTTATGATCATTCGAACTTTTGTTCTAATTTTATCACGTTATTACATTTTAACGCAATTTATCAATAATATTTCCTGTGATATAATATAGATTATTAGATTTTAAACATACTATTAAATATTTTGGAATTAAACTTATTTTAGGAGAGATTAATGAGTGAAGAACAATATATAAAATTAACATCTTATTTTAGAAAGACAAAGTTTAGAGAAAGTATGGTGAAATATTTATGCAGGTTTACACCTCTTATAGTTTTTATTACCTATACATTCACAGTCTTATCACTATTTATAAATAAAAGTGATAAAATCTTTTTATTTATATTAGTGCCTGCTTCAAATTTCCTATTTGTATCCATAATACGTAAAGTCTTAAATAAACCAAGACCTTATGATTTATTTAATCATAAACCTCTTGTAAAATACACCAAGGGCAAAAGAAAATCTTTTCCAAGCAGACATACTTCAAGTGCATTTATTATAGCTATTTCATATTTTTATCTAAATAATCCACTCCTAGGAGTATCTATGCTTATTACTGCTATCATAATTGGTTTATCAAGAATTATTGCTGGAGTTCACTTTCCAAAGGATGTTGCTGCAGCAATTCTCATAAGCCTGATATGGGCTTTTATAGGATATTATTAATCAATCTATATTTATTTTTATACAAAAAGAAGAAGCGTATTACGAACAAGTAATACGCTTCTCGATCTTAGAATAATATATTATACTTAATTTACAGTACAATATCTTTAGAATTTAATTGTAAATTAATATACGTTAAATTCTGTGTTCATATTCTTCGACCATTCTTTTTACCATTTCTCCGCCTACTGAACCACACTGTCTAGAACTAAGGTCTCCATTATATTCTTTAAATGGTACTCCTAGCTCTTGCGCAACTTCGTTTTTAAACCTTGCTAAACCTTGTTTTGCTTCTGGAACTAATGCACTATTTGACATAAGGATCCCTCCTCGGTTAATTTGGTATAGTCAGTAAAAAAATTATTTAAATCTTCCTGCCGACAATAGTATTTTGCCCTGGCATTTGATTTATATTCATATAAGGAATTATATTTTACAATGTAATTTTTAGTAAATTTCAGATAAATCAAGACACTTGTCTTTTACGAAACATCCAAATAGCTCCATGGATATGATGGTTATAGACTTTATATCTTCATCTTCTATTAACCCTTTATCCTTTACTCTATATAAAGATGCATTTATTTCTTTAAAAAATCTTACTATCTCTCCTTTTAAAAACTTTTCCGAATATCCTTCCACCTTTAGTGCATTAAGTCTTTTCTTAAAATCAAATATCTTTAATGGAGACAACAAGTAAATGTTATTTTCAACAAGTTTTTTAAAATCATATTTCCAGCTCTTATAGATATCAAGCTTATACTTTATGCTTTTCTCTTCTTCACCTACTGTAATTTCAAGCAAATCAGGAACTTCTATATCTGAATCTATTACTATTATCTTCAACTCATCGTCATCTTTTAAAATCGGAATATTTTCCTCACTGTCGCAAGCTTTTTTATATTGATTCTTCTTTACTTGAAAATTTACTACATTTTTAAAATTACCATCTACGATATCTTTCTTTATATAAATTGCTGCATTGCTGCAGTCATATGAGTGTATTCCTATTTTATATCTGAATTTTCTATAATCATCTTCTGCTGATATTGATATACTATTATCCCTTATGTCGCTGTCACTCTCAGCCTTCACAACAGTGTTTGTCCCTAAACAGTCATCAAATAAAAAATTAATTAAATCTATAAAAGGCTGTTTATTATCAAGCAAAAATAACTTCTTAATTATATCTGTTACCTCGTCCACATTATCATTGCTATTATTTTCATTATAAATTTCATTAATACAACCACAAAACTTTTCTTTAAAATTATTATAGTCTTTAATTTCTATATTATCTAATTTACATTTACTTTTTTCCCGGATAATGTTATTAACTTTCTTCTCTTTTTTTATATCATTTAGCAAAACTAATTTATTCATATCGTATTCCACCTCATCATGGATTATTACCATAATATGCACTTATTATACCGATATTGTGGTTTTTTATTTATTTTCAAATAAATATTTTGATTTTAAAATTATATTTCAATATATTAAAGTTATGTCTCAATAATGTAATTTTTTGATTATATAACAAAAAATCGTAGTACAAATTATGTACTACGATCTAGTTTGGCAGGGGCACTAGGATTTGAACCCAGAACCAATGGTTTTGGAGACCACTACTCTACCGTTGAGCCATACCCCTAAGACATTTATAATTATATCAGATTTATTTATTACTTGTCAACATTATTTTTCATTATATATTATTTTCCATCAAATTAAACTACATACATCTATTTTAACTAGCAGTTTATGTTGAAATATTTAAAGAACATCATTAACTCAATAAATATCAGGTATTAGCCTTTACATATATTTTCGAGAAACTTCAACTAAGTCAAATATAAAAATTCCAGCCTCATATACCCGCCTTTACGAGATTAACCATCCATATATGAAATTTCAAGATTTACTCTTTTATAAAATTTAATAACATTATTATATTATTTTTCTTGTTTAAATTACCATATTATTTTATAATATATTTATAATTAGTTTGATAATCAAAATATTCAATAATCAAAACTATTTAATGAAAGGATATATGTGATATGAAATTTGATTCTCTTAAAATCGGAAATTTAACTGCTGAAATTCCAATAATTCAAGGTGGAATGGGCATAGGCGTATCTTCTTCAAAATTAGCATCTGCTGTAGCTAATGAAGGCGGAATAGGTATAATATCTACTGCTCAGTTAGGTTATAATGAGCCAGACTTTGAAAAAAACCCACTTGAAGCAAACTTAAGAGCTTTAAAAAAACATATAGCTCTTGCAAAATCCAAAGCTCCAAATGGCATAATAGGTATTAATGCTATGGTTGCAACCAATAACTATGAAGAACATATAAAAACTGCCCTAGATGCAGGAACAGACTTAATAATTTCTGGTGCCGGTCTACCTACAATGCTTCCTAAAATAGTAAAGGGATATGATGTAAAAATAGCACCTATTGTATCATCATTAAAATCAGCAAAAGTAATCCTTAAACTTTGGGACAAACACGACAATGTAGCTCCTGATCTTATAGTAATAGAAGGTCCTAAAGCTGGCGGACACTTAGGTTTCAAACTTTCCGAATTAAACGATGAACACTTTGATTTTGATAAAACTGTTACAGATATAATAAACGAAACAAAAAAATACGAAGAAAAATATGATAAGAAAATTCCTGTAGTTGTGGGCGGAGGAGTTTTTGACGGAAATGATATAGCCCATTATCTAAAGCTTGGTGCCAGCGGAGTACAGATGGCAACAAGATTTGTTGTAACTGAAGAATGTGATGCATCTCAGGAATTTAAAAATGCATATATTAACTGTACTAAGGATAGCATTCAGATAGTAAAAAGCCCTGTAGGCATGCCTGGAAGAGCTATTAGAAATAATTTTGTTAAACAGTCATCATTAGAACGCCAGAAAGTTACTCACTGCTACAATTGTCTGACTCCATGTAATCCTGCAGATACTCCTTACTGCATTAGCAAAGCTCTTATAAATGCTGTTAATGGTAACATAGATGAGGGACTTATATTCTGTGGTGAAAATGCATATAGGCTTAAAGGCATGACAACAGTTAAAGATCTTATGAATGAACTTGTTACTGAATTGAAAAATGCATAAAAATTTTATTTTCTAGTAATTCAATTCAATAATTATATTATTAAGAATATAGTCTGCTTTATTTACTTAATCTATAAAAACTAATATTAAAATAAAAAAATTACTGGAATACAATAATCCAGTAATTTTTTATTTCATATTTGCTTAATCATTATTTATCTACGTTTATTAAAGATGTGCTATTACTTCAACTTCACATAATACTGACTTTGGAAGTTCCTTAACAGCAACACAAGAACGTGCAGGTTTGCTTATAAAATATTCCGCATATATTTCATTGAACTTTGAAAAATCAGCAATATCAGCTAAAAAGCATGTAGTCTTGATAACATTGTTAAAATCAATATTATTAGCTTCTAAAATAGCTGAAATATTTTTCATTACCTGTTTTGTCTGCTCTTCAATTGTATTTCCTACAACTTCACCATTTTCAGGATTTAAAGCTATCTGGCCTGATGTAAATAATAAATCACCAAAGCTTACCGCCTGAGAATATGGACCTATGGCTGCTGGAGCCTTATCTGTTTTTGTAAATTTCAACATATGTGCTTCACCCCAATATATATTTTATAACATAATTATATACTACATAAATAAAATAATCTATTGTTTTAACTTTCTTCAGTTTATTGATATTATTTTAAATTTTATCCACAATTTTTATTACTTTTTCAAAATTAGTCACAATTAATTCCATTTGTGTGTATTAATACCCTGTTATTATCAACACTTATTTTTTCACCATTTATATATGCATATTCATGTGAATTATTATAAATAATAAATTCAATTTCCCTATAATTATCTTCAAATTTATGATTTAGATATTTTATATCTATATTTAATTCTTCAGCACTATCTACTTTAATGCTATAAGTATTGTATTCTCCATCAATATACTTAAAACTTTCTCCATCATCTGTATAATGTATATATTCTTTATTTGTTTTGTCTGAGCTCAAATAAATCTCAGCCTTTAATCTGCTGCTTTCTTTTTCATTCACATAATTCTGATCCTCACCTACAGGAATTACTGTACCAGCCTTTACGTATATAGGACATATATCTAATGGTGTATTTTTAATTATATACTGGCCTCCAGTAAACTCTTCCTTAGTCCAGTAATCAATCCACTTATCACCTTCTGGAAGATAGACTATTCTGCATTTTGCTCCCTGCTCCAATACAGGTGCTGCTAAAATATTGTCCCCACAAAGGAATTCATCATTAATCTCATATGTGTTTTCATCATTTTGATAATCAAATACCAATGCTCTTAAAAATGGTGCTCCGCTCCTGCTGCATTTCCACATTGCATCATACATATATGGCATTAATTTATAACGCAGTTTAATGTATTTCCTATTAATCTCTTCAGTTTGTTCATCAAATGCCCATGGTTCCTGGTCTCTTGTGCCCATAGCTGCATGATTTCTGAATAAAGGTGTAAATGTTCCTACCTGAACCCATCTGCTCAATAATTCTGCACTGCAGTCATGTCCAAATCCTCCTACATCTGTTCCACAAAAAGTCATTCCGCTTAGTCCCATATTCATGAGCATTGGAACTGACATCCTTAAGTGCTCCCATGTGCTCTGATTATCTCCTGTCCAGACAGTTGAATACTTCTGTGTTCCAGCATATCCAGCTCTTGTAACTATAAATGGCCTTTTATTAGTCGACGACTTTATTCCCTCATAAGTTGCTTCTGCCATGAAATGTCCATATACATTGTGTGCTTCCTTATGCTGTACTGGAATTCCATCATTATTAAACATAACATCATCTGGAAGAGGACCCCTAAAGCTTGCAGGTTCATTCATATCATTCCATATTCCACTTACCCCTGCATCCATCATTATTTTCTGATTTCCAGCCCACCACTTCCTCACATTTGAATTCAAGAAATCAGGATATACTGCATCACCTGGCCATACTTCATTTACATAAGTAATAGCATTCTCATCTGTAGCAAAATATTTATTTTCAAGTCCTTCTTTATATATGCTGTAGTTCTTATCTACCTTAACTCCAGGATCTATAATAGTTACTATTTTAAATCCCATCCCTTTAAGCTTTTTCATCATTGCTTCTGGATTTTTGAATCTTTCGTTATTCCATGTGAATACTCTGTATCCATCCATATAATCAATATCAAGATAAATTGTATCGCATGGAATATCTCTCTTTCTAAAATTCTCTGCAATTTCCATAACTCTTTCTTCAGTGTCATAAGACCATCTGCACTGCTGATATCCAAGAGTCCATTTTTGTGGAATAGGCATTGTTCCTGTAAGATTTGTATAGCTTTTAACAACCTTTTGTATTGATGGACCATAAATAAAATAATAATCAAGATTTCCATCTACAGCTGCAAAGTAATAATAATCTGAATTGTCTCTACCCATATCAAAATGTGTTTCAAAATGATTATCAAAAAATATACCAAAAGCATCTTTTTTATTCATTCCTATAAAGAAAGGTACTGACTGATATAATCTGTCAAATGTTTCTCCATGAGGTGCAGGATTATCAGTATTCCAGTTTACATAATGATATCCCTTCTTATCTAAATGACCTGTTTTTTCACCAAATCCATAGAAGTGCATATCTTCTTCCATAGTCTTTGCTACATACACCTTGTATTTTGAATCTTTATTTGTTGAATGACCCTCTGCCTCAGCAAGTGCATAATCTCCATACCTTCTCTTGAAAGGATTTGATTCTCCTCGATAATCGCTGCATATTATATTTGCATTTGAATCATATATATCAACCATAAAGTCACTATATATTTTCACAACAAGCTTCCCAGTCACTATTTTCAAACCATCATCTATTTTTTCAACTTCAAATGCGGATTCATTGTTATTTATTAAAGTTTCAATATTTTCAACAGCCTTTGAATTTCTTTCTGCCCTGAATAGTGGTACAAAAAAATTTATAACATCATCCCTAATCACTGAAACGACAGCTTCTATATTTTCATACTTTATAAGTATTCTGTTTCCATCTACACCATAATCTATCATTCTTCCAAATATTTTTTTATCTTCTCTACTTAAACTCATAATTCTCCCCCTAAATACATAAAACTTAAATATAATTTCTCTATTTTTACTTACAAAAAAAGTCTTTAATTATATATTAAAGACTTTTAACAATATTTTCTTATGTATTTATGATTTTAGATTACGTTATTATGACTTTTTATCTGCAAACTTCTGCCTATACTTAATAGGACTCATTCCAGTAAATTTTTTAAACACATTTATAAAATTCCCCATGTTATTAAATCCACATTCCAGACATATATCCATAACTTTTCTATCCGTGTTTATAAGGAGTTCTTCAATCTTTTTAATTCTGTACTCATTAAGATATTCAATTGGAGACCTACCAATCATTGACTTAAAGAATCTGCAGAAATACTGCTCATTCATATTAATTTGTTTTGCCATATCCTTTATATATATTTTTTCACTATAATTTTTCTGTATATAAGAAATAATAGTTTTTATATAGTTAACCTTATAATTTTCATTTTCTATATTGCTTCTTACAATCAGGTCATTTTCATATAATATGGCTAATATGTTTAGAATCGATGATTTTATTCTTATCTGCGAAGAAAGATCTTCAGTTCTGTTTCCTTCCATTTTTTCTGAAAGAGACCCTTCTCCCTTAAATGCTTCCAATATTTTTTTATATTCGCATAGTATCTTTTTCGAGAATTCCTTATTAATGTGAACAAAAGACGGCAGCTTTAAAGTTCCATTAAGCATGGGCTGAATAAGATTCATCTGTATTGAGTCAATCATATCAAAACTGAGCATTTTCAAATCAAAAACAACTGCGCTCTCCCTGCATGAGTCCTCAGATTCAATGTAATGAAGTTCTCCGCTGTTTATGAAGCAAAAACACTCGTCATCAATAACAGTCTTATCCATATTAATTTCTACGGTATATTTTCCTTCTTTTAAATGAATCATTTCTAACTGACTGTGCCAGTGATGTTTAACAACAAGCTTATCTTTTTTAGTATCCTTCAGGTAAAATCCACATGGAAAGGATTCTGTCCCATGTTCCTTGATTTCCTTAAATTTATTTCTATCCATAATACGCCCCTAATAATTGAAATTATCTAAAATATGATTTAATATTTATCTATTTTTCTTATTTAAATCACTAAAAATTTATATATATTGTTCTTAACATATAAAAAAAGCCGTAGCACACTGTGCTACGACAATTCTGGCAGGGGCACTAGGATTTGAACCCAGAACCAATGGTTTTGGAGACCACTACTCTACCGTTGAGCCATACCCCTAAGACAAAAATTATTATATACTATAACTTTCAACAATGCAACACTTTTTTTATTATATTTTATAATGATTTAATTTTGTTTATAAATCATTATAAAATATATGCTTATAAAAAATATTTGTGATAAAATAAAACATTTTTAAATAATATTATGCATTTCCACTGCTTTGATCAGAAGAATTTACACTATCTTTACTATCATTTTCTGATGCTGGCTCTTCTTTTGCAAATTTACTTAATTCATTCACATTATATTCAATCAAATCATCAAATGACATCTGTCCATAATACTTCCATAGCTTTACTGAATAATATGGAGATAAATCAAGACCGGATGTTTTTTCACCATCATCAACTACAACTACCTTATTTATATCTAAATTATTTATTTTTATAAATTCACCTAATTCATGATTATCTAGTTTTAATATATTTAATCCAAGACCCTTTAATAAATAATCAAAGTCACTGCTTAATGTTATAAAAGTAAAATCATTAAGCTGATTTATTTTCTCATTATATGGATTTAATCTATACTCAAATTCCTTTATTGTTTTATTATAATTATCTTCATAAAAATCTCTGTTTTGAGGATCTCTATCTTGTATTGCTGCTTTTACATTATATAATGCTATCTTATATTCTTCTATTCCGCTGAAATAATATGGATTTTCTTTGCTTGACCCATCAGCATCATAGCTTAAAAGCCTTACGCCTCTTGCTAAGTTTATTATTCCAAGATTCCCCTTTTTAAGTTCATCTATAAATGTATTTGTCCATGGCTCAAAACTGGTACCAGAATACATAAATAAATCCATATTTGAAACATTATCTAAAACTTCATTATTATATTTAAAATCATTTATATCTTTTTCTTCAGTAAACATGTACTCAACATTATGCTTGTCCTTGGTAATTTTTTTTACCATATCGTATTGTGGTTTGTTTACTGTCATTATATTTAAATATTTGTCTCTGCTCTCTACTCTATTTATAGAGCTATTATCTGTATTAGCTAACAATGGACTTGAAAATACACTCATTCCCAAAGACAACACAATAGTTATTATAACCATTGCAAAAGTAATCTTTTTCAAGGAAAGCACCTCCTGTACTATCAATACTTCCTATTTAATTTAATCTTTTATAATTTATACCTTATTAGTTAATTATATACAATTTTTTATTAATATTTATAGTTAACACTTTACTTTATTATACCAACTAATGGTGAATAAATATATACAAAATTATTACATTTTAATGTAGTATATATAAAAGTGAAAAAAAACTCCCAAAATATTATTTAATTTGCTTTTATAGAATTTTGATATACAATAAAAGAATGAGAAAATGCACATAACTTATTTGTGCAAATCTTAGTTACGGAGGTATTTTTATGGAATTTGAATTTAACAGCGTAGAGCAGACAACAAAGCTCGGAATAGAATTAGGTAAACTATTAAATCCTGGCGATATAGTCTGTCTAACTGGTGATTTAGGCACTGGCAAGACTCATATAACTAAAGGGATTGCTAAAGGCCTTGATATAAATGACAACATTACAAGTCCTACTTTTACAATAGTAAATGAATACGACAGCGGAAGATTAAAACTAAATCATTTTGATGTATACAGAGTCAGTGATCCTGATGAAGTCTATGCAATTGGATTTGATGACTACATATTTTCAGATGCTGTTTCAGTTATAGAATGGGCAAATTACATTGAAGAAATTCTTCCTAAGGATTTACTTCATATTTATATAGAAAAGGATCTTTCTAAAGGAGAAAATTACAGAAAGATTACATTAACTCCTTATGGGGAAAGATATAATTATATAAAGGGGCTGAAATTATGATTACATTAGCTATAGATTCTTCATCAAAAGTAGCTACTGCTGCTTTAATGAAGGATGAAAAAGTATTAAGTGAAATTACATTAAATGATAAAAGAGAACATTCAGTTGTTTTAATGAGTATAATTGAAGACTTATTAAAATATAATAACCTTACTGTAAATGATATAGATGGATATGTAGTCTCTAAGGGTCCTGGTTCGTTCACAGGTCTTAGAATAGGAATGGCAACAGTTAAAGGAATGAGCTTTGGAAGCGGAAAACCTTACGTAAGTATATCAAGCCTTGATGCTTTAGCTTTCAGTGCTGCACAGTTTGATGGTCTTATATGCCCTGTTATGGATGCTTTGAGAAACAGCGTTTATACATGTTTATATAGATCTGCTGTGAATGATGATACAAAGACTGTATCTCTTGAAAAGCTTACTGATTATTCTGCTTTAGATTTAGATGAACTTATAGAATTAATCAAGTCTAAAAATGAAAAAGTTATGTTTATTGGAGATGGATTAGACAAATACAAAGATTATTTAATTCAAAACTGCCCAAATGCATACTTCCCACCAGAACACCTAAACCTTGTTCGTGCATCTGCCTTAGGTGAATTAGGAAGCAGGTTATTAAAAAACGGTATATACGATGATCCAAACTCTACTCCATTTTATTTAAAAAAGCCGCAGGCTGAAAGAGAATATGAGCAAAGGATGCAGCTTAAAAATGAATGTACATGTTAGCATTATGGATGAAAATGATATTGATGGTGTTTTAGAAGTAAGTAATCTCAGCTTTTCATCTCCATGGAGCAGGTCATCTTATGAACAAGAGCTCAGTAATTCACTGGCAAAATATTTTGTTGCAAAAATCGATGATAAAGTCATTGGCTTTATTGGAACATGGATTATTGTTGATGAATCACATATAACAAATGTAGCAGTACATCCAGACTACAGAAAACTTGGAATTGGTTCAATGCTTATAGAAGCAATGATCGACTACTGCGAAGAAAAAAAATGCGCTGCATATACTCTTGAAGTAAGATCTAGTAATAAACCTGCTATATCCTTATACGAAAAACATGGTTTTAAGGTTGATGGAATACGAAAGGAGTATTATCAGGATAATAAAGAAGATGCTCTATTAATGTGGCGCAGAGTCATCTAATACTTTAAAAGCAATAATTTATGCATAAAAAAGTCTTACCCAAGAACAAGGGTTAAGACTTTTTATTTTAAAGATTAAATTTTTCAACTGAGCTATTTAATATCTGTGCCATTTCTTCAAGGTTTGACGCTTGAGATGAAACATCATCTATAACAGC
>JAEWQX010000179.1 GCA_023399035.1 Bacillota bacterium
AATACAATCTTTGCTGCTATTCTTTCCTCAGAAGAAGAAGCTGCTATTCCTGCAAGTCTATCTCCAGACTTTTCTTCATTTGCCTTTGCCATGACTTCTTTTAAGGAATAAAAATCATAGACATGCCCACCTAATTTAGTTTTCAATATCATATTCAAGCTCCCTCCTCATGCATTAAATATAAGTTTTCCTTATTTCACTTATAATGGTTCTATCCACACATTATTTCCTTCACAAGTTAAATATTAATTTAACTCACTTCTCTTATATCCTCAGTCACATATATTATTACTTCAATTATAACAGCTCCAATTACAATTTCTTCTAATCACCAGTTGAATATTAATGTCTTTACAATGACTGGAACCGCCTGACCATCAGCAACAGTCCTACCAATATCCATGTAATCGCCATTCAATGTGACAATTCCATCAATGCATATTACTTTTTTATATCCTCTCAATCTTGAAATTATCGAATTACCCAGAGCCTTGCCAATATCATTTTCCACAACAACAACAAGAGGGCAATTACTTTTTATTATTTCCTCTGCTCCTGTAATTATTTTTTCACTCAGCTTTTGAATACCTTCAAAAGAAACATCTTCATATCCCTCAAAAGCAAGTGCAACACTTTGAACCGTATCATTTATAAAATACATAGGCAGCTGTTCTTTTATTATCCTATCTGCATTTTCAATTTCAGAATCCTTAATTTTAAGTATTGGTATATTCTTTAATGGCAGCTCTGAATCTTCCACGAAAATTGTACTTCCGCTGAGTTCAGTCGTGTACATCCCTGCACCAATTACAGTTGCTCTTATTGTCTCCTTAGGGCGTATTATTTCAACATCCCTAAAATATTCAGATTTCCTTAATTTCTGTGCAAGTATAATTCCTATATCACCATATTTGAATAATTCCTCTTTAATATAAAAACCATAATCCTCATTACTTCCTTTAGTAACAAAATCCTGCTTTTTAAAATTTCCACTAATATAATATAAATCTCCTACACCACCTGAAAAACTAATTCCATCAGGCTTAATGTCTTTGTTAAGCTCCTTCTCATCATTTGTAAACATATATTTATGTTCAGTATTTGGATGAATTAAATTTAGTGATTCTGCAAGACATTGAACCATAATTTCTGAAATATGCTCCAGCTTTTCAATATCTATTTCTTCACCTTCTTCAAAATGTATTCCATTTTCCTCTGCAAGTTTTTTTATCTTATGGTAGACATAAGTTATCTTATTGTTTTCAACATCGACCTTTATAAGCCGCCCTCCAATATCCAGGCATGTTACCCCGCAAAGCTTTCCCTTATTAAAAAAAGAAATATTGCTCGTTCCGCCTCCTATATCAACATTTACAATTGATATATTCTTACTTTTAGATACATTTCCTATATTTGCTCCAAACCCTGAAAGCATAGATTCCAATGAAGGCCCCGCTGTTGCCACAACAAAATTGCCTGCAAAGCAGCTCACATTTTCTAACACCTTATCTGCATTTTCTTTTCTTGCACTTTCACCAGTAATTATTACTGCACCTGTTTTTACATCATTGTAATCAACACCTGCTATTTTATACTGTTCGTCAATAAATTTCCTGCATTTTTCTATATCAACAAGACTGTCAGAAATCATAGGAGTAAATGCAATCTCACTTTCATAAATGATCTTCTTATCAACTATAGATATCCTAGGAACAGAGTAGCTTCCTGCCAGGTTCTCTACAACAAGCTTAGAAAAAATGAGCTGCATAGTAGATGTCCCAATATCAATACCTACACTTATCATTTCATCATTCAAATTCTGTCCCTCCCTCAAACCCAATATATTATATCCTACCCATTATTTTAATCACATAAAACGTTATCTGGTCTGTTCTCACTTTATTGAAAATAAAAAAGGCATCACAAAATGTGATGCCTCATTGCACTAAATTATTATTTGTTTATAATATACTACTTTGTAAAATTCATGTCAATATTTAAAATTATCTGCTTTATATATATTTTCAATATCATGCTACCATGTTTGATTCATATTTAACCTTATATTGTGGTACAACGAAACCCTTAGTAATATCTTAATATATAACCTTTAGAAACTATAATTATAAAAGCCCTGAAATATTTCAAGGCTTCAATTATCAAATTCTTTTTTTATGCTTTATTTTTAGTACTTTAATCATTATTATTACTGATAAATTTCTAGATCTTCTTTGTTAAGTGCTTCTTCATTTTTTGAGCATATTTCCACAAACTCTTCAAACAGCTTGAATTGTTTTTCATCTTCCATGCCTTCTGGATGCCACTGAACTCCTGTCATATAAAAATCTCCCTCATATTCAACACCTTCAATGACACCATCCTCACAGCACTTTGCTGCAACTTTAAGGTCTGGTCCAACTTTCTTTATACACTGCTCATGAAATGAATTAACTTGAACTTCTCCTTCATTATATACATCCTTGAGAAGAGAATTTCCACATAACGTAACCTTATGAATCTTTTCATCGATCTTACAACCTGTCCCCTTATGATATACTTCAGTTTTTAGTTGATTGTCAATATTCTGCACAAGACTTCCGCCCTGCATTACATTAATGAGCTGACACCCCCTACATACTCCTAGAATTGGCTTTTTTCTTTTCTTAGCTGCTAAAAACAAATCCCTTTCAAAATGATTACGAAGAAGATCTTCTTTTGGTTCTTCCTTCAAAGGTTTTTCTCCATACCATTGTGATTCTACGTTACATCCTCCAGTAAATATAATTCCGTCTATGAAATCAATAATCTTATTAAGCTCTTTTTCATCATATTTCTGAAGCACTGGTATAATCATAGGTATTCCATTTGCTTTTTCAATCTTGTCTATATATTCATATCCAACCTGTGAATAATTTCTAAATACATCTTTTTTTATATATGATGTAATCCCTATTACCGGCTTCATTTCAAATCCCTTTCCTCTCTATTTTAATTATTGTAAAATTTAAATTAACTATATATTTATATTATGTTTAATACTTTTATATTTCTACACCATTTCATGATATATACATGGAATTTTTCCGATATTATGACATGCTGCAAAATGCCCCTTACTTATCTGTTTAAGAACTGGCTTTTCTGCCATACACTCTTTTTCTGCATATGGACATCTGTTGTAAAAACTGCATCCTGTATTTCCCTTTGAAGCTGATGCTTCATCTTCATCCAGATTGACTCTGGTTTTTCTTAATTTAGGATGCTTTACTGGAATTGAATCCAGAAGCTTTTTTGTGTAAGGATGAACAGGATTTTCAAAAAGTTCATCCCTGTCTCCTATTTCAACGATCTTTCCAAGATACATTACAGCAATCTTATCACAGAAATATCTTACAACTCCAAGATCATGAGATATAAACAGAAAAGTAAGTGCATATTTTTCTCTAAGTTCATTTAACAGGTTTATTATCTGTGCCTGAACTGAAACATCCAGAGCTGCTACAGGCTCATCAGCTACAATGAATTTAGGTTTTACTGCAAGTGCCCTTGCAATTACAATCCTCTGCCTCTGACCTCCGCTAAATTCATGTGGATATCTGTCTGTTGCATCCTTATCTACTCCGCAGATTTCAAGATAATGCTTTGCAAGTTCAATTGCTTCCCTGCCTTTTGCAATTTTATGCTTTTCAATTCCCTCTGCAATTATCTTTCCTATTTTCATTTTGTTGTCAAGACTTGAAAAAGGATCCTGAAAGATTATCTGCATGTCTTTTCTTAATGCAGACATATACTTTTTGCTTATTTCTTTTTTATTTTTAATATCGAATAATGTCTTATCTTCAAATATAACTCTGCCTCCATCAGCTTCTAAAAGTTTCAGGATACATCGTGCAGTTGTTGACTTTCCACATCCTGATTCACCTACAAGTGCAAAACTCTGTCCTCTCTCAATTGAAAAAGAAATATCATCCACTGCATTTACAGATGATTTTTCTTTTCCAAAGAAACTCTTTTCAATTATATATTTCTTCTTTAATCCTTCAACCTGTAAAATAGTATCACTCATATTCAGTCCCCTCCTTTTCATAAAGCCAGCATGCTGCCATATGATTATCATTAATCTTAAATAAAGGCGGCTCCTCATCAGTGCACTTTGAACAGAATTTCTTTGAACATCTTGTACTAAATCTGCATCCTTTAGGCATATCATCAAACTTTGGTACCATTCCTTCTATGCTTGGAAGAGGCTCACCTACATGGCCCATATGCGGCTGTGATTTAAGAAGACCTACTGTATATGGATGTTTTGCATTATCAAATATTTCATATACATCTGCTTTTTCAACGATTTTTCCACCATATAAAACAACTACTTCATCACAGATTTCTGCAACAACACATAAATCATGTGTTATAAATAAAATCGATGTGTTTTTCTTTTCATTCAGCTGCTTAAGCAGGTATAAAATCTGAGCCTGAATAGTAACATCAAGTGCTGTTGTAGGTTCATCTGCAATAAGCACATCAGGTTCACAGCTTAAAGCCATGGCAATCATCACACGCTGACGCATCCCTCCACTCAAGTTATGAGGATAAGCATCATAAATCTTTTCAGGATTAGGTATGTGTACATCCTTTAAAAGCTGGATGACCTTATCTTTCAATTCATGCCCCTTAAGATTTTTATGTATCTTTAATGGTTCTCCTATCTGTCTTCCAATCTTAAATAATGGGTTAAGTGAAGTCATAGGTTCCTGAAATATCATTGAAATGTCATTTCCACGTATATTTTCTAGTTCGCTTTCCTTCAGCTTTGATAAATCTTTTCCATCAAAGATTATTTCACCTTTATCAATATTGCTTGTCTTTTCAGGAAGAAGATTCATTATGGATAATCCAATTGTACTCTTGCCGCAACCTGATTCACCTATCATCCCAAGGATCTCTCCCTTTCTTATGCCGAAAGTCACATCTTCAACAGCAGTAACACTGCCTCTGTCTGATTGAAAACTGACACATAAGTTATTAATAGAAAGCTTTTGTTCTTCCATAATCGCCTGCCTCCTAAATCTTCATTTTTGGATCAAGAGCATCTCTCAATCCATCACCGACAAAATTAATAGATAATACTGACAAGAATACAAGAAGCCCTGCTGGTATCCATAGCCACCATTCATACTGAAGCACTCTCATGCTCTGTGCTGCTGAAAGCATATTTCCCCAGCTTGGCTGTGGCTGTTTTACACCTAGACCTAGAAAACTTATTCCTGCCTCCATCAATATTCCTGTTGCAACATTGAGCGTTGCATTTACTATAATCGGTGACAACACATTTGGAATAAGATGTTTTCTTATTATTTCAAAACTACTAAGTCCCATTGCCCTTGCAGCTTCAATAAATTCACTTTGCTTAAGTGATATAAGCTTCTCCTGCAGTCACCATTCCTGAAATGGGTAACCATCCAAGATCTACTGAAAATATCTTGATCAAGAGCATTCCAAAGAAAAATGCTGGAATAGATAATCCTATGAAAGCAAGTATTGTAACAATATAATCTATTTTTGTCCTGCTATGTGTAGCACTTACAACACCACATGGAACTGCAATTACTACACTTAGTATAAGTGAACATATGGATAAAATAACTGTGTTTCCAATACAGCTTCCTATAACAGAAACCACTGGCTGTTTAAATGCAATAGAATATCCAAGGTCACCCTGGAGTGCACGCATAAGCCACTTGAAATACTGAACTGGGAGAGGATCATTATATCCAAGCCTCTCAAGCATCTGCGCCTTCATTTCAAGAGAAAGATTTGGATCCATCATTGTAGAAAATGGATCTCCTGGCTGTAAGTTAACGAGTGCAAATACAATTATAGATATTCCAATAAGCACTGGAACCGTCTGTATTATACGTTTAACAATATACTTCTTCAAATTTATCAAGCCCCCTCAAAGTGCATATATAACTCATCTAGCGTATTTTTATGTGCCTATTATATTAATATCGGCTGAAGCAGAACTTCAACCGATATTTTATAGCTACAGTATTTACTATATTACCAAATTCAATTTTAAATATCATAAATATACTCTGTACACATGAAACTTCAATCTGCTCAGTTGATTCAGATTATTTATACTATTTCCCTTAGTATTATTTTGATATTGTCCAGTTTTCTATGCCTGGAAATACTGAATATGCTGAATAATTGTATCCTTCTAATTTTGGATTGTATGCACGAATATCATTTTGTGAATACAAGAATACATATGGTGCTTCTTCATTGATTAATTTTCCCCATTCTGCATAGATTTCCTTACGCTCATTCCTGTCAATAGTTTTTGTTGCTTTATCAAGAAGCTCATCGCTCTTTGTATTTATAAAGTTTGAGAAATTGAACTGAGAACCATTTGCAATGGATGAAGCCCAGTAACGATCAGCATCACCAGGATCTACTTCCAATGTGAATCCAAATAACCCCATGTCATAGTCCCCTTCACCATGTGTCTTAGCCATTGCAGATCCAATATCCATTGTGCTTATATTTACTATTATTCCAACATCCTTTAAATTCTGCTGGATTATAGGTGCGCTTTGTTCACGGACCTTGTTTCCTGTTGGTACTAACATATCTACTTCAAATTTAACTCCATCTTTTTCAAGAGCTCCATTGTTTTCACTCCATCCTGCTTCATTAAGCAGTTCCTTTGCCTTGTCCACATTGTAGTCATAAGTATTTAATCTTGATTCTGGATAAGCCCATCCTGCCAATGAAATTGGTGCATTAACAACTTGGCCATGTTCTCCAATAAGGCTCTTTACCATGCCTTCTCTGTTTATTGCATAAGTAATTGCCTGACGTACTTTCTTATCTTTGAAGAATTCCTTGTTGCTGTTCATTGTCATAAACTGATAATTTGCACTTGGCTTTTCTTCAATTTTCATTCCAGCATCCTTCAGCATCTTGAAATCTTCTTCCTTTGTGCTTGTAAGTGTCACAACATCAAGATCGCCTTTTGCCAGTTCTGATAATTCTGTTTCAGTATTTGTAACCTTGAATACAAATTTTTCAATCTTTGGAGCTCCTCCAAAATAATCTTCATTTCTTTCAAGCTCAACATACTGGTCTGGTTTGAATTCCACAAATTTGTATGGCCCTGTGCCTATAGGCTTGTTAAGAATGTCACTTGCATTATCCCAGTCAGCAATATTTACCTTGCTCCATATGTGCTTTGGAATTATTCCACGCTGTGAGAAGTTAGATAATGATGGTGCAAAGACTTCTGTATAAGTAAAGCTTATTGTATTTTCATCAATGACTTTGATTCCGCTTATTGAATCTGACTTGCCATCATGATAATCCTGTGCTCCTGCAATCTTTGAAATCTCGTTGAATCTTGAACCTGTATAGTTCGGATCAGCCATGCTTGTAAATGTAAATAATACATCATCTGCTGTAAAAGGCTCTCCATCATGCCATTTTACGTCTTTTCTCAAATGAAATGTCACTGTAAGCTGATCATCAGAAAACTCATATTTTTCAGCCAGTCCAGGCTTGTACTCATTATTTTCATCTAATAATATCAATGGTGAATAAATAAGGCTATTTACGTTATTATCATATGTGGTATTTGATAATAATGGACTGAAGAGTCCCTTAGGCGAAGATGCTACTGCATATCTTAATACAGATGCATCACTTTCTGATACATTTGCAGTAGAACCTGAATTACCTGGTATTTCTGCAGATGTGCTTCCACATCCCACAAATAGAGATAAACTCAAAACTACTGAAAATATACCTGCTAAAAATTTTTTCTTTCTGCAAAGCATAGATATCTCCCCTTCTTTTTAACTTATTGCTTTTATTAATATTGTTAATCTGCACTGATTAAAATACAGACTTTTTTAAAGAATTAAATTATAAATATGTGTAACTTTCCCCAATCATAAATCTAAATTTTTAATTCATAGTATTTTTATATGGTTTCTTTTTAAAAGTATATACTTGCAGAAGTTTATTGTAAATATAAAACATCTAATTAATATTTTTACATTTATTTTGTTAAACTCAAAGTTATAACTAACAATACAAAAAAAGCTTTATTTTCACATTTTCTAAATATACTAAAGTCCATAAAAAAAGGCCCTTAACTCTGTCAGGGCTTTTTAAAAATATTTTTAAAGTGATTTAATCATTTTAATTTAATTATTACAAGTTTTTATTTTATCAATAACAAGTTTTTCTTTAATATATTTTAATTATAACTATAATTGTCATTTATTAAATCTATTATTCATAAATGGTATAAATATCATTTAAATCTTTTCTAACCTTTTTACGTACTGTTTTATCTGCTGGATAACCTATTGCAATTACCAATCTTACCCTCTTATTCTTATTTATATTGAGCAGGTTCTTTAAATTCTTTTCATTGAACCACCCTAAGATGCATGTCCCAAGTTCCAATTCTTCTGCCATGAGACATATATGTTCGCATGCAATAGCAACATCAGTAGCCCTGAAATCCTGCTTCTTTAGAAGTTCACCTGCCCTGCTAGTAATATTCCCACTTTCCTCAACTGCTATAATGAATGCCCTGCATTCCCTTGTAAATTTATTCATTATACTGTCCTGTATACAATCTGCAACCTTAGCTGATAATTCCCTGTTATTTACGATAACAAAATGCCATGGCTGACTATTGCATGCAGATGGTGCCACTCTCGCAGCTTCTATACATTTAATAAGCTTTTCCTTTTCTACAGGCTTATCCAGGTATTTTCTGCAGCTCTGCCTATTGTTTACAAGTTCAAAAAAATCCTTCATATTATCTTCACATCCATCCATATAATTTATAACTGTTTTGAATTATTTCTCCTTACAGCTTATTTTTCTCCTGCATCATATGGTATGTGATTCACTTTCACCTTATTCCCCTTAATAAATTGTACAATTGCCCCATCAATCTTATGAAGGATAACAGCACTAATAATCGTAAATACATATATTAAAGCGAGATATAGAATCTTGCTTGGAACTGTTACATATCGTGAATTAAGTGAAACAATAAAGAATCTGTGAACAAGATATACTTCAAGTGCTATTCTGCCTAGAAAATCCAAAATGGAGTTATTTAATCTTATCTTCATTGTAATCATTAGAACTAATGACACAAAAAGTGCAGTTGCAAGTGTTTCACAAAATAAACATATCACTGAGCACACTTTTCCATGTAATCCTGGTCTGTAGTATGAAATCATAGCTGTGGCACATATTGCAGCAACAGTCATTATGACTGTAGATATAGTGCATACTGTCACAAGAAGTACATACTTTTTCTTTATAAAAGCAAGAATCTTTTCTTCATTTTTAGCTGTATACATACCAACAATGAAAAGCATACTTGAATTATACCACCACTCACCTTGAAGCCAGAATATTCCATGACCTGCAAATATCCCTGCAATAACGTATATTACTGAAAAGACTGCCATTATCTTAAGCGAATCATCTTCATTTCTGCTGTTTATGAAAGTAAAATAAAATACTAAATAGAAGATTGCTATTGTAACCATATACCATGCATTTGAATTCATCAGTGTAATACCTAAAAATGTTGTAATTCTAAATAAAATATTGTCCATTCCTATTAAAAGTGGATTCATATCATTATAGACTGTTCCTTTACTTACTAGTACTATTATAGTAAAAATAGTGTTTATCACATAAAGTGGCACAAGAACCACTGGAAGCCTTTTTCTTAAGAAACCGTCTAAATAACCAGGTTTAGTCTTATAGCTTTTAAATAAACCATATCCTGAAAAAAAGAAAAACACTCCAACAAACAAAAATCCTATAAGTCCAAATAATGTAAGGGCTCCCGTACCTTCCCCCACATAAATATACTGCTGAGAAAAATGGTGTGTAATTATACATATTGCAAAAAATCCTTGTATTCCTTTTGAAACTTTAAGACTTAAAAAGTCTTCATTAAATTCTCCTCTTTTTGCAGCTTTTGCTCCCCAGAAAAGTATTACTGCAAAAATCAATAAGTAAACCGCCATAATTCCCCCCTTATAGTTCTTATAAAATATAATATTTATGTTTTATTCTGTAAAATAATTCCATATATTAATTATATCTTACTTAATAAGCTTATGAAAGATAAACTTCTATAACATCCTATTATATTAAATAAAGTATGCTATAATTAATGAAAGATTGGATGTGTTTTATGTATGAAAGCAGATAAGTCTTTCAGCTTTTTATCTATATGCTCCTTGCAAAGACTACAATAAAGCCAGCTATGCTTTGTCTGGAGCCTAATCTGATATATTAGGTGAAAACTAACTACCACAAACTTAGGTTCTAGCACATGGCTTTTAGTATTCTTTGCTTTAATGCTATTTTTAAAGTTAAGGAGTATAAAAATGAAATATGTAAAAGCTCACCAAGTGTTACCAGAAGAAATAATTGAAATTATACAAAAATATACAGATTCTGCTCATAATCAATACAGAATTGTTTAATAGATTGGATTTACAATATCATATAAATACTTATTAGTAATCAGAATTTAAGCCTTGAATAAATCAAGGCTTAAATTAATTATATGACTTAATTCTTTTAACACGATATTTCAAAGTTAATAATTTACGATAACTTCTACTTTATACGCTTAGATGCCCATATCCAGGCATCAACCCATATTTAAGTTAATCATTTATGATAACTTCAACTTTATATCCATCTGGATCAGTTACAAAATAATATCTAGGTGGTTCCCCTGGAAGTCCTTTAAGTTCAGTAACTTCATATCCCATTTCCATATGCTTTTCTCTTAATGACACAATATCATCTGCTCCAACAGCAATATGGCTGAATCCATTTCCTAAATCATAAGGCTTTTCAGGATCATAATTATAAGTTAATTCAATTTCATATCCGCCTGATTCATTACTTAAATATACAAGCGTAAACTTATTATCTGGGTAATCCTTTCTTCTTGTTTCTACAAGTCCTAAAGCATTCTTGTAGAAATCCAATGATTTTTCTAGGTTCATTACTCTTATACAAGTATGTAACATTCTAGTTGCCATAATAATACCTCCATTAATTTATTCCATAATATTATATCAAAATAGTTTGCTATATAATACTATAATCTTAAATAATAATCCACTTATTTAACAATATTTTCTTTTATATAATTCAGAGTTTTTTCCTCACCCTCATTGGCCAGCATATTAAGAAGGAATTCCAGAATTTTTCGTGTTTCAGGATGTATTACATAATAATCTTTTCTTTCTTCATAATACTGCAGTGCACTTTTATCATCATATTTATCCTTAAGATAATTCTTGGATGCACTCATCCTGTCTATAAACATTTCAACAACATACTTCACAGGCATTTTCATCCCTTGAAGCCCATCTGAAAGACTGTTTCCATAATCAATCCAATATTCAAAATGATGTTTGTTTCTCCCCTTATGGTGAAGCCATGCAGTGGAAAGCCCCTCTTCTCTCTTTTGTATTCCATTTGGGCTCACATCACCTCTGTAATATTTTGCTCCTGCCCTGAACTCAATTGGCTTGTATTTTGAAAGGTCATGAAGAAGCCCCTGCTTATAAAGACCTACCTTAAAGCATGTTTTCATTACCAGCATTTTATGATTTGTAATTGTCTTAAAATGTCCTATCATATTTTTTATCATTTTATGTATCTCCTGAAATAAAATATATTGATTTTTTCAAATTATCGTATTATAATTTAGTAAGAAAATGTTTACAAAAGTAATTTATACGCAATTATCTATTTATTTTGTACATACAAAATATTATGTATGATAACAAGCAGTACTAAGCCTTCATCCCCACACAATTAATCTTAGTACTATTTGTTATTTTTAAATTATATAAAGTTTATCTAAATAAGTCCATTCCTTATTATAAACACAAGCAGTCAATTTACTCTAAAGTCTTTTCAAAAGAATACATTTCTTCTGCTTTTTCTTCTTCAAAAATACTTATAAATTTTTCTACAAGATAAGGATCAAACTGAGTGCCGCTGCATCTTTTAATTTCCTCAAGTCCCTCTTCTATAGTCATTTTTCCTTCTCTGTAAACTCTATAGTTAGTTATAACATCAAAAGTGTCACATATGCTTATAATCCTTGAGATTATCGGTATTTCCTCACCTTTAAGCCCTATTGGATATCCTTTTCCATCCCATCTTTCATGATGGTATAAAATATTATCTGCCACATCTTTAAGATGACTTAATGCTTTAACTATCCTGTATCCTTTTTCACAGTGAGTTTTTACTTCTTCGTATTCATAACTGTCTAAATTGCCTTTTTTATTTAATATTTCTTCACTTATCCCAATAACTCCTATGTCATGCAGTTCAGATGAAATCTTCAATTCATCACACTGTGCAATACTAAAGTTTAGCTTTTTTGCAAGCTTTAGTGCATTTTCTGCAACATTTTTATTATGCTCTTCTTTTTCTTCACTCTTTACTGAAAGGCTTACTTTCAAAGAATCAATTACAGATTTCTTAAAACTGTTACCCTTAATGAGCTTCTGCCTGTATACCTTATCTTCTGCTGTTTTCAACGCAGTATATATATCAACGGTTTCATCCTCTTTTAAAGCTGCTCCTAATGAAACGCTTATATTAAAGTATTGGTTTTTGAAATTTGCACATTCTCTGTTTATAGCTTCAATTACTTCATCACATAATTCCATAGTTGCATTTGGTATGAGGATAGCAAACTCATCTCCGCCAAACCTGAATACTTCCCCAATACCTTCAGATGCCTTCTTCATTGCATCTGCAGTTGCAATAAGAAGGTTATCTCCCTCAGAGTGTCCAAATGTATCATTAACAAGCTTTAATCCATTACTGTCTCCCATTATTATTCCTATGGGAAATCTGCCTTCCCTTGTGAATTTTCTATCAATATGTTCAAAGTAAGTCCTGTTTTTTGCTTGTGTAAGCACATCTGTATAGCTTATATACTTAAGATTATCTTCATATATCTTTCTTTCGGTGACATCTAGTGCTCTTCCAATTATCCCGCTGATATTCCCATAAGAATCAAAAAGCGGTGTTTTTATTGTTTCCCTGTAGGTTTTTCTTCCATCTTCGCTTTCAAAAACAGCTTCACTAAAACATACTTCTCCACTTTCTAAAACAAATTTATCATCACTCATAAATTTTCTTACCTGTTCAACATTTGGATTTATTTCACTATCAGTTTTTCCAATTATAGTATCTATCCCTTTTTCTTTATAAAATTCTTCACATTCTCTGTTAGCATATATATATTGACCTTCAGCATTTTTGCAGAATACTGCTCCAGGAAGGATATCTATAATAGCTTTTGTGAGATTTTTATTCATTTCAAATTCCTTCTGCTGTTCCTTAATCTTTGTAAAATCTCTTTCTATCCCCACTATACCGACAAGTGCTGTTACTTTGCCTTCACTGCTTTTTATAGGAATAATTGTACAGTTTTCATAGCTGTCTCCTATTTGTATTCTTAGTGAAATAATCGTTTCTGTTTTTTGGGCTTCTCTATATCCAGAATTAAGTTTTTCGCAGGTAGGCTTATCAAAAACTACTTCTTTGCTCTGTCCAAGTAATTCTTCTTCCTTCTTCCCTGTAATCTTTGAATACATCTTATTAACAAATATGAATTTCAAATCTAAATCCACAACACATAATGGATATGACATATTTGTTACTAATGAAGTAAATATATCTTTCATATTATCTCCTATTCCCCACAATCAACTTCTATTAATTGTATTTATCTGAAAATTATACATATAATAATTATATGTATATCCTGGTTTTATTTCAATATTGTTTTATTTTAAATCCATTGCCAAATTTATAATAATTGACATCTTAAATTCACAAATTCTTTTTATATTATATTTATTTCTTTTTCAATAAGATAATTTATTAATTACTTCAATTATTTATGTAAATTTTTATTTTATAGAATATTTTTAGTATATATATTTGATTGACATTCCATATTTATCATACCTGCAATCTTAAACTTCCTTTTAATATCATTAAGCAATGATTTATCATAATAAACTTATTTAAGCGACATGAACTGTCAAAATAAATTAAAATATAATCTTTAAATATTATAAACACCATTAATTTACTAATATCAATTCAAATATACATAATATGAATAGATTACATAATATATGCTATACTTAAATATAATAATAAAATAAAATTATAATACTACAACAAAGGAGAATATTATTATGATAAGATTCGAATGCGACTATCTTGAAGGCGCACATCCAAGAATATTAGAACTTTTAACAGAAACAAATTTTGAACAGACACCTGGATATGGAACTGATGTATACTGTGAAAAAGCACGTTCAATAATAAAGGAAAAATGCAGTTGTCCAAATGCTGATGTACATTTTCTAGTAGGAGGAACTCAGACAAATACAACTGTAATAGCATCAATCCTGCGCCCGTATCAAGGTGTACTATGTGCAGATACAGGACATATAAATGTACATGAAACTGGTGCAATAGAAGCTACTGGCCATAAAGTAATGCCTATCTCAAGTGATGATGGAAAAATAACTGCTAAGGATATTGAAGATGCCTACAATGCACATCATAGCGATCCTACTGCTGAACATATGGTACAGCCAGGAATGGTATATATCTCACACCCAACAGAAAATGGAACACTTTATACTAAAAGCGAACTTGAAGCAATAAACTCAGTGTGTGAAAAATACTCTCTTCCATTATTCCTTGATGGAGCTAGACTTGGATACGGTCTTACTGCTGATGGAAGTGATTTAACTCTTGAAGATATTGCACATTTATGCGATGTATTTTACATAGGCGGAACAAAAGTTGGGGCATTATTTGGTGAAGCTGTTGTAATAACAAATGATTCATTGAAAAAAGACTTCAGATATTTTATAAAGCAAAAAGGCGGAATGCTTGCAAAGGGACGCCTTCTTGGTATTCAATTTCTTGCCCTTTTTGAAGATAACCTTTACTTCAAAATAACAAAGCATGCAAATGAACTTGCAGCAAGAATTAAGAATGCATTTTTAGAAAAAGGATGCTCAATGCGTTATGATTCAATAACAAATCAGCAATTTCCTATAATACATAATAATCATTTAGATAAATTAAAAGAAAATTATGCATTTTCTTTCTGGGAAAAGATAGATGAAAACCATACTGCAGTACGTTTCTGCACAAGCTGGGCAACAAAGCCAGAAGATGTGGATAAGCTTATTGCTGATATAAAACAGCTATAACTGCTTAATTAAATAATTGTATAGTTATTTAATTTATTAATTCTTTACTTTAAAAATTATTTTTATAGAATGAGCATTTTATCTGAATAACAGTAATATTTCTTGACAATAATCATAGCTGAAGGTCGTGATGATATGTTCAAGAGATTTAAATGTTATAAATATCTAAAAAGAATATACCTTAAAATAAATCTGCCAGCCATTCTGGCACTTTTCTTAATTATGCTGCTTTTGTTGCAGTAAAAAGCTCCTGAATAATATTGTTTGTATTATTCAGGAGTTTTCTTCTTTGATTTTTGGTTTTTATTATTTAATTCTTTAAGCTAATTCTCTATTTAATATTACATTATTTCCTCTATTATTAAATTATTTTATATTTTAAATAAGAAATCAGCAGTTTAAATTACTGCTAAGATTTAAACTGCTGTAATCTTTTTATCTTCTATTAAAAGTTTTCATAGCATATTCATGATTACACTTGCTTTAGCATAACTTCTGTTCAAATACATTATCAAGGTTAATCTTCTTTATCCTGTCCTTAATTTCTTTAATATCCATAGTATATAGACCTAACTGCTTCATCCTATTGAAATATCCTGCTCCGGCAAATGTATATCTATCCTTACGTCCTTCTCTTGTAGCTGCCTTTTCATTAGCATATGCTATTATATCTCCTATTGCTATTGATGATGGCAGTATTAATAATGGAATTCCCATTGCAAGTCTTACTGCATTGTGTCCTGCTAATGTTCCTGTACATATAGCTTCAGTATGTCCAACAAATAATCCGCTCTTTTCACCAGCACAGAATAAATTATCTACACCAATTACCTTCATGTCATTTGTCCTTGGTGCCACTGAAAGGTATCTTATTGAATTTCCTTTGCTGCCTGCATATGGATCCACATATTTTACATTTTCTAAGCCCTTAATTTTCCTTAATTTATGCAATGGATAATAAGTAGTCATTAATTTAGCATGTCCAGTATCCAAAAGTACTATATTCTCTGCAAATTCTTTTAAGGCATATTGTTGGCATACTTTTGTCTGTAATTTTCCGTAGTTTACATCTTCAGTTGGTACTCTTAGTACAACAACCCCCTTATTTTCTAGTTCATCTCTTATATCTTCTGATAAGCTTTCTTTTG
>JAEWQX010000121.1 GCA_023399035.1 Bacillota bacterium
AATCTCTATCAATCCTTTTAAGAAACCTTATTATTAAGTTATATCTAAATAATATTTACTCTATATTTTAATACATTCCGTCCATTCCCATTCCTGGTCCTCCTGCTGGCATTGCAGGTTCCTTTGCAGGGATATCAGCTACAGCTGCTTCTGTAGTTAAGAATGTAGATGCAACAGATGCAGCGTTTTGAAGTGCAGATCTTGTAACTTTAGTTGGATCAACAATACCTGCTTTAATCATATTCTTATATTCATCGTGTAATGCATCATATCCTACGCCTGGTTCACTTTGTTTAACTTTTTCAATTATTACTGAACCTTCAACACCTGCATTGATTGCAATTTGTCTTACTGGTTCTTCTAATGCTTTAACAATTATGTTGATACCAACTTGACTGTCAGCAACATCTGATGTTAACTTAGCAACTTCATTAATTACATTTACGTAAGCAGTTCCACCACCTGCTACTATACCTTCTTCAACAGCAGCTTTTGTAGCGTTTAATGCATCTTCAATTCTTAATTTCTTTTCTTTTAATTCAGTTTCAGTAGCTGCACCAACCTTGATTACTGCAACTCCACCAGAAAGTTTAGCTAATCTTTCTTGTAATTTTTCTTTATCAAATTCAGAAGTAGTTTCTTCTATTTGAGCTCTGATTTGAGCAACTCTTTCTTTGATTTCTGTTGAATTACCCTTACCATTAACGATAACTGTATTTTCTTTGTTTACTTTAACACTATCAGCAGTTCCTAACATGTCTAAAGTAACTTCCTTTAAGTCTCTTCCTAATTCTTCAGAGATTACAGTACCACCAGTTAATATAGCGATATCTTGTAACATTTCTTTTCTTCTATCACCAAATCCAGGTGCTTTAACAGCAACACAAGTGAATGTTCCTCTTAATTTATTAACTACTAATGTTGCCATTGCTTCACCTTCGATGTCTTCAGCAATGATTAATAATTTCTTACCTGTCTTTACGATTTCCTCAAGGATAGGTAATATTTCTTGAATGTTTGTAATCTTCTTATCAGTTATTAATATATATGGATTATCTAAAATAGCTTCCATTTTTTCTGTATCAGTAGCCATGTAAGGAGATACATATCCTCTATCAAACTGCATACCTTCAACTACATCTAATTCAGTTCCCATTGATTTAGATTCTTCAATAGTGATAACACCTTCGTTACCTACCTTTTCCATAGCATCGGCAATTAATTGGCCTACTTCTTCATCAGCAGCAGAAATAGCAGCAACTCTTGCAATATCCTCTTTTCCTTCTACCTGCTTAGAAATCTTTTTAATTTCATCTACTGCCTTTTCAACAGCAACTTTAATACCATTTCTAAGTAAGATTGGATTAGCACCAGCTGTTACATTCTTTAATCCTTCTCTGATTATAGCCTGAGCTAATAGTGTAGCAGTTGTAGTACCATCCCCTGCAACATCATTAGTTTTTGTTGCAACTTCTTTAACTAACTGAGCCCCCATGTTTTCATATGGATCTTCTAATTCTATTTCTCTTGCAATTGAAACACCATCATTTGTAATTAGTGGTGCACCAAATTTTTTATCTAAAACAACATTTCTTCCTTTTGGTCCTAAAGTCACTTTAACTGTATCTGCTAATTTATCTACGCCAATTTGCATAGCTCTTCTTGCATCTTCTCCAAACTTTAACATTTTAGCCATTTATAACACTCTCCTCTTAATCAAATCTTATGCGCTATGTAGCAGCACTTATTAATTTCAATTTAAATAAATTCTATTCAACTATTGCTAATATATCTTCTTGCTTTAATATTGTATATTCTTCTCCGTCAACTTTAACTTCTGTTCCAGCATATTTAGAGTATAGTACTTTATCTCCAACCTTAACTTCCATAGCAACTCTGTTTCCATCAACTAAAGCTCCAGGTCCTACTGCAACAACTTCTGCTTCTTGTGGTCTTTCCTTAGCACTTCCTGTTAAGACTATCCCACTTTTAGTCTTCTCTTCTGCCTCTAATTTTTTAATTACTACTCTTTCACCAAGTGGCTTAATGTTCATGAAAAAACCCTCCTTAAATTATATATATTTATTGTAATTATTTTTATTTCTATTATTAGCACTCATTACTATCGAGTGCTAATATAATTATAATAGCTTTTATATCCATATAATTCAAACATTACTTCTAAATATTATACCCTGTTTTGGTGTAAATATTACCGTTTATTTCATTTTATATCTGCAATGCTCATTTTTACTTCTATTTTCTTTAAATTTTAATATGAATATAATTTACTGATTTGTACAGGGATAATAAACAAAATAAAATAAAAAAACTCCTTAAAAGAATTATGTTTTTATAATCTTTTAAAGAGATTTTTATTTCTATTTTATTATAAAGTTTAAACTTAAAATTTATACCGTTAATAGACTACTTTTTTAAATTTATTCCTTCAAATTCATTTAATCTTTCATTTGATAAAACACTCTTTATGTCTCCCTGAGAATTAATTTTTACACAATTGGTCCTAGCTTTTATCACTGGAGTTACCTTTGCAGCTCCATTAATACATCCACCTTCACACATCATTCCTTCAATAAAATTACCGTTTAATCTACCCGCCTTTGCCATCATCATTGTTTTCTTGATTTCTGCACCCCCTGAAATTTTTACTGGTTTAAATTGTGTTTCAATACCTTTCTCTGAAATATAATTTTCTATAGATGCAGTTAACCCTCCACCTATGGCAAAACCTCTTCCAAAAATAGAGCCATCATCAACTGTCACTTCATCACATTTTTCTGGATTAACTTCAAACGCATCCAGCAACGCAAAGAGTTCCTCAAAAGTCAGTACATAGTCAACAGAGTCTTTAATACTGTCAATAAGGCATTCATTCTTTTTTGCTGTACATGGTCCTATAAATATAACTTTTGCATTCTTATCCTTACTCTTAATATACCTTCCTGTTGCAACCATTGGAGAAACAGTATCTGATATTTTATCTGACTGATCCGGAATAATTTTTTCAATATAACTCACAAATCCTGGACAGCATGAATTTGTCATATAAGAATCACCTTTATTTACTCTTTCAACAAATTCATTGCTTTCATGTACAGTAACAGCATCAGCACCACAGGCTGCTTCAACCATATCTTTAAATCCCAATTTCAATATTGCATTCTTTACTTGTCCATACTTTATAGCCGGATTAAATTGCCCAGTAATAGCTGGTGCTACAATTGCATAAATATCATTATTTGACATCAATTCATTAACAACTTTTACAATACTACTCTTATCTTCAATGGCTCCAAATGGACAGGCAGCCATACATGCTCCGCAGCTTATACATTTACTTTCATTGATTTCAGAACATAAATCGTATTTATTAAAACTTACTGCTCCAGTAGGACACGCCCTCTTACATGGTCTCATATCCTCTGCTATAGCATCATAAGGGCAAGCCTTCTTACACATTCCACATTCTTTGCATTTTGTAGTATCTATATGAGCTCTTCCATTAACATATGTTATTGCTCCAAAATTACAGGCACTTTTACATCTATGAGCTATGCAGTTTCTGCAGGCATCAGTTACTTCAAATTTTTTCGTCGGGCATCTATCACATGCTGCTTTTATTACATATAAAATCTGCTTTTCTTCAGATACATCTATTAACTCATCACTAAACTTTCCATTTGGAAGATATCCTGCTGCAAGCTTTGCTCTTTCTAATACTACATCTCTTTCATGTTGTACATTATCTCTATATCTTGGAATATCACCTTGAATCATTTCATAAGGGATCTTTTCAATTTCTTCTCTTGTAAGATTATTCTGCTTCGCAAGAACAGCAATCCTGGTTAACACTTCATGTTTTAATTTTGCTAACTCATTTTCAAACTGAAACATTAAATCACCTCTACCTATTTGTTTTTTATTTACATTATTGTATAATTATAACATAAAACATTTATTAATTTAATGGATAATATTATAAAAACCAAACTCTTTTGCTTTTAAAGTACAGTATGATATAATTAAATTATTATAAATATATTTTATATATACGAGGAGGATTTTATGGCTCAATACCATATCTGTGAATTGTGTAATAGAAGTGTTTCGATAATTACCAAACATCATTTGATACCTTTAGAAAAAGGCGGTAAAAAATTAGATACTATACACTTATGTCCAACTTGTCATACTGCCATTCATTCATTATTTACTAATCGTGAACTGGCATCACGCTTTAACTCATTAGAACTTATAAAAAAGGATTTTAAGATTAAAAAGTACTTAAAATTCATAGAAAATATACCGGGAGATTCTTATGTTCCAATAAAGAAATCACGCCGAGTAAGAAAAAGTAGTTAAAGTATGCATCATTAATTTTGACTTTTAATTAAAAACTTTAATCATATATTGTAATAAGGCAGAGTATTTTAATAATACTCTGCCTTATCTATTTCTGAATTAAGATAAATATATTGAAAGTTAATCTAAATAGAATAATAATCATCAAAATCATTCTCATATAATAACTTTAATATTATAAATATCCCTAATCTATTTTAATCTTGTTTTCTCTTGCATAGTAGAATAAATACTGCTGCGCGAAACCTGATAGTTCTTTGAACTTATCTCTTGCAAATATTCTTATCTTATTTAATGAAGCATCTTCTGCCCCATAAAAATATATCATAGCACGTTTAACCCATACATCAACTGGAAATGCTGAATATTTCTCCATGGAAAACAGCATTATGCAGTCTGCTACTTTAGCACCTACACCTTTGAATTCCTGTAATGCAGTATGACATTCATCATCGCTTAGACTCTTGATATAATCTAAATCATACTTCCTCAATTCTTCAATCTGCTCCTGATTTCCTTCCTTTTTAGCCTTATAGCTGTTATAAACGTTTGAAATCGTATCCACTATGTATTTGCTTCTGAATGATGCACCTGTCTCCTGTATTTCCTCTAAAGAAGCATCTCTTATCTGTTCAATAGTAGGAAATGCATAATAAACTTTTCCTTTATACTCTATCTCCCTACCCCATTTTGCAGATATCTTATTTATTGTTTTCATTATTGAAGGAATGCTGTTTCTTGCTGAAATAATAAAGCTTATTAATATTTCAAATGGGTCCTGATTTAAAATTCTTATACCGTGACCAAATTCAACGCATTTTCTTAATAAATCATCTTTAGCAAGCTCTTCTTTAATATCCGCATAATTTCTTTCTAAATCAAAGTAATTGATCCATATATTCTTGACGTCTTCTTCGTTTGAATTATATATCTTTATATCATTTCCATCTTCCTCAAGTTCAATTACTCTTTCAAATGCTACAATTACATAATTTGTATCACTAATCTTATCAAATCTAAAACACTGACCACATTCAAATGTCTGCTTTAACTTAAAATTCTTAACATCTTCTATAACAATATAATCATCATTTACTGATATTCTTTTGTAATCCATCTATGCACACTCCTTTTTAAATTATCTCTCCTTATCTATACTTTATCATTTTATGACTAATTAATACATATATTAATTAAAGTTTATAAGACAGCTCTAAATAAATAATTAATGTTAATATTCAATAGCAAAATAATGAAGCCACAAATTAATTTATAAGACCATATTTAGTTATTAAATATCTTTAGAGAATACATAAATGAATTCTAGAATTAACATTCTACTAATATTTTTTATAATTACGATAAATGCTACTATTAAAAAATAAAAAACTGCTGCATACATCACTAAGTAATCTATACAGCAGTTTTCTTTATATATTAATGGGATATTATCGTTTAGTATTTTTTATTATTTAGAATAATCGTAGAATCCTTTACCTGTCTTTCTACCTAACCATCCAGCTCTAACATACTTTCTTAAAAGACTGCTAGCTCTGTACTTAGTATCTCCTGTTTCGTTATATAAAACGTCCATGATAGCTAAGCATACATCTAATCCAATAAGGTCACCTAAAGCTAAAGGTCCCATTGGGTGGTTAGCTCCAAGTTTCATAGCTGCATCGATATCTTCAACCTTTGCAACACCTTCTTGTAAAATGAAAGTAGCTTCGTTAATCATTGGAATTAAGATTCTATTTACAACAAATCCTGGTGCTTCAGCAACTTCTACTGGAGTCTTACCGATAGCTTCTGACATTTCTTTAACAGCATCAAAAGTTTCTTGAGAAGTAGCAGCTCCTCTGATAACTTCAACTAATTTCATAACTGGAGCTGGGTTAAAGAAGTGCATTCCGATAACTTTATCAGCTCTCTTAGTTGCAGATGCAACTTCAGTTATTGATAATGAAGATGTATTTGAAGCTAAGATAGTTTCTGGCTTACAGATGCTATCTAATTCTGCAAATATTTCTTTCTTGATTTTCATGTTTTCGATAGCAGCTTCAACTACTAAATCACAGTCTGCAGCTAATTTCATATCAGTTGTTCCTGAAATTCTTGAAAGTATAGCTTCTTTATCTGCTTCAGTGATCTTTTCTTTAGCTACTAATTTAGTTAAAGACTTAGTTATTGTAGCTATTCCTCTATCAACAAATTCATCTTTTATATCTCTTACTATTACTTCACAACCTTTAGCAGCAAATGCTTGAACAATTCCTGCACCCATAGTTCCTGCACCAAGTACAAATACTTTTTTCATGGAAAAATTCCTCCTAAAATATATATTTCTGTTCCATTATTAGATTATCAGAGACCAGACCTTAATCCAGTCTCAATATAGTAATTTATAATATATCAATCAAAAGTTTTATTTATATAAATATTTATTAATCAAAAAAATCCGTTCTAAAATCCACTACTGTTTTCTATATGTTAACTATTCAGCGTCAACTATTTCCTTAGCTTGAGCTATTAATTCAGGTAATACCTTCTTAATGTCTCCAACGATAGCATAATCTGCAACCTTCATGATTGGAGCACTTTCATCCTTATTGATAGCGATGATCATATCAGAATCCTGCATACCAGCAACGTGTTGGATGGCTCCTGAAATACCACATGCTATATATATTGATGGTTTTACAGTTTTACCAGTTTGTCCAACTTGGTATGCATTATCAATCCATCCTTTTTCAACTGCAGCTCTTGAGCCTGCAACTGTTCCACCTAAAACCTTAGCTAATTCTTCTAGTAATGCGAAGTTTTCTTTAGATCCAACTCCTCTACCACCAGAAACTATAACCTTAGCTTCTGAGATATCAACAATATCCTTAGCAGTTTTAACTGTTTCTAAAACTTTAGTTCTAACATCAGCATCAGTTAATTGAACATTAACTTTTTCAACATTACAGTTAGCTCCATCGCTTTCAACCTTAGCGAAAACGCCTGGTCTTACTGTAGCCATTTGTGGTCTATGTTCTGGACATGCAATTGTAGCCATTAAATTACCACCAAATGCAGGTCTTGTAGCTAATAAATCACCATTTTCAACATCAACATCTATTGATGTACAGTCAGCTGTAAGTCCTGTATTTAATCTAGCTGCAACTCTAGGACCTAAATCTCTTCCGATGAAAGTTGCACCAACAAATAAGATTCCTGGTTTTCTTTCGTTTACTAGGTCACAGATAACCTTTGTATATGCATCAGTTGTGTAATGTTCTAATAATTTATGATCCGCAACTAAAACTTCATCAGCACCATGTTCTGCTAATGTTTTAGTTAATCCATCGATATTGCTTCCTAATAATAAAGCTGTTAATTTAACTCCTAATTTATCAGCTTGTCTTCTACCTTCTCCAAGTAGTTCTAAAGATACTTTTTGTAGTTCGCCTTCTCTTTGTTCCGCAAAGACCCAAACGCCCTTGTAATCTGCTATATTCATAATTACTTAACCTCCTATTATCCTAGATGTAGTGTTTTTCTTTTAATTTTCCTAAAACGTAAGTTACTGCGTCTTTAGGTTCTTGTTTAACTAATTCACCTTCGCCTTTAACTTCTTTAGTCATTGACTTCTTAACCTTTGTAGGTGAACCTTTAAGTCCTAATTCTTCAACAGGTACATCTATATCTGCTGCTCCCATAACTTTGATTTCATCATCGTTAGTTTCGAATATTCTTGCAACATTCATGTATCTTGGGCTATTTAATTCTTCAATTGCAGTTAATAGACATGGAGTCTTAACTTCAACTACTTGATGTCCATCTTCTAACGCTCTGTTTACTATTAAAGTATCTCCTTCAACTTTAACGTCTTGAACGTAAGTTACTTGAGGAATATTTAAGTGTTCAGCAATTTCTGGACCAACTTGTGCAGTATCACCATCAATAGCTTGTCTACCAGCGAATACTAAATCAGCATCTAATTTAGCAATAACTCCTGCTAATGCTTTTGAAGTTGCTAATGTATCAGCTCCTCCAAGTGCTCTGTCTGTTAATAGGATAGCTTCATCAGCACCCATACATAATGCTTCTCTAAGTGCAGCCTTAGCCATTGGAAGACCCATACTTACAACTGTTACTTTAGCACCAGTAGCTTCTTTTATTTTTAATGCACCCTCTAAAGCATGCTTATCTTCTGGATTTATGATTGATGGAACTCCATCTCTTATTAATGTACCAGTCTTTGGGTCAATCTTTACAACTGTTGTATCTGGAACTTGTTTTACACAAACTACTATATTCATTACAAAGTCCTCCTATCTTAAAATGCTTCCTGCGATAACCATCTTTTGAACTTCTGAAGTTCCTTCATAGATTTCAGTTATCTTAGCATCTCTCATCATTCTTTCTACTGGATATTCCTTAGTATATCCG
>JAEWQX010000216.1 GCA_023399035.1 Bacillota bacterium
TAAAGTATATTATAAGTCAAACAGGTGATGTATCATGAGTAGATCTGATACATCACCTGTTATGCGTTTTATTATTTCCATACAACTTTATTCTTTCCTGTTGAAAAAAATTTGTATACTGTTTTAAGTAATATCTTTTCCACACATATAGTAATTCTTTCATACAATCTGAAACTAAATACCTTCTCATATTCCTTCATTTACAATGCTTATAATTTCTTTAACTATATTTTCAATCGATTTATTATCAGTATAAACTTTTAATGTATCCATTCGTGCATAAAGCTTAAGATTATCCAGACTGCATTGTATGCTGTCTGAGTTTCTCACTCCATCCCTTATATCCTTTGCTATTCTTTCAATAAGCTGTTCTTCTGAGCACATGAGAGTAATTTTATATACTTCTATGTTTTCAGTATTTAAATTGCTTAAAACAAGATTCATTATTTCATCAGTTTGAATTACCCAGTTAAATACAATGTATTCTGACATTGAATTCTTTATGAAATTATTCAATATAAAGCATATATTTTCAATAACCATCTTTTTGTTTTCATCACACACCACAAAAGGATTCATATGCCAGCATGTGTCCCCATCAAGCCAGAATGAATTATCTAAGGAATGATAAAGACACTTGCTGACGCTTGTCTTTCCAACTCCCATTGTTCCATTTACTATTATAAGTTTCTTCATAGCAACTTCCTCCATCAATTTAAATTTATTCTTAATAAGTGTTAATCTTTTAAGTTGACATAAATTATGGACATACTTAATTAATTTTATAATCCATTAATTAAACATGCCCATATAATTATATTATTTATTTGCATTATGTTCTAATTATCAGCTGTTAAAATTATACACGCTCTACTTATTTCTTCAAAAACTTAATCTGCACCACTACTTATTTATTAATTTAAATCTACCCATGTTTTTTTAAAGCTCTCGTAAATTCCACCTTAATTTATCCAAAAACCGACATCAAACCTGTTTTAAGTGTACTTTCTTACTTATAATATTTAAGTTTAATTTAGATCTTATTCCTATTAAGTATTCACTATATGGAATATAGTTTATGATCATACTTAATGCAATACTTATAAATACTGCAAGTATAAAATATTCTGCATAAGATGTAATTTCAGGAGAAGTTGAAACATATTTAGTAAGCTTGTTCAATACCATGACATGGATAAGATAAGCAGGAAAAGAATATCTGCTTATTACTTTCAGTACATTTAAGATTACTTTCACCTTTTCTGCAATGATACATGAAACAATGTAGAAAAACAAAATAGAACTTGTCCTGTATAAAATGCTCATTGCAATTGTTCCATTTATCTTAGGAATGATACTGCTATACCTTTCACTGACTGCTACATAGTAATAAAATGAGAAACATAATACATATACTGCTGTAACCACATGTCTATATTTAAGTATCTTTTCTTTAAACTTTTTGTAGCTGCAGACTGCATATACTCCTAATACAAAATAAAAATAATAAAAAAGTGGTGAAATATTTACAAGCTTTTTCTGTAAATTATCTGGATTCTTAAACAAAATACTGCTTATAGATTCTGCAATTCCATAATTGCTTAAAACATACCAGTATAATATAAGAAGCAAAACAAATACTGAGCTCTTTACATAAATACTTTTCCGCCATAATTTTCTTATTAGCCACAATATAACGGGAAAGTATAGATAAATTCTTATTATCATTCCCATGTACCATAAATGATACTGTGCATTTCCGCTGAATATTACAAGAAGTGACTGCATGTTTACAGGATCGCCATTATTAATCATTATAATCAATGACCATAAAAAAAATGGCAGAATTAAGAACTTCAACTTCTTAATATAAAAATCCTTTATATCTATCTTTTCATAATATGTGTATACTAAACTTACAGCAGTCAAGAATATAAAAATCTGTACTCCTGTCTGAGCAGCTGTATAAATAAACTTGGAAATGATAAAGCCGCTTAATGATATGTCATCTCTGTAGGAAAATCCCCCTATTGTGTGCTGAAGCACTATAAATAGGAATGCTATTCCTCTCATAGCATCAAGCTCTATCAGTCTTTCTTTTTTCATAATCTAAAATCCCCTTTTTATAGACGAGATAATATTATATAATAACTTATCAAACTATATTTAATGACTTATAAATATTATATAAATTTTCTTTAAACATATCTTCAGATCTTTCCCTCTAAATTTAACAAACTATATTATAACATATATTCCTTATTTTGTTTGAATATATATTGTAAAGAAATATATATCCAATGCTTTAATAAATATATTAATTGTAGTATTTTAGGTTATTCTTATAAAGAAATACTATAAATAGTATTAAGTTTTATTTATATAATGATCACTTATTTTAAAAAATTTACACCATAATCCATATTACTATATCTTTTATGAAAATATTTTGTTATAATGACATGATGCTTTTAAGAAGTATAAACATGTATAAGACTATTATTTATATGTCAATAATACATTCTTATAGATAAATTATGAAAGAGGTGCTTTACAATTAATACTAATTACAAAACTCAAGAAAATGTATATACTACAAAAGATGTCATGACTGAAATCAAAGTCTTAAAGAAAAATGGAAGTGAACTTACTTGTAAAATAGATACTTCAGATTTAAATAAAGTTAAGGAATTCGGACCTTGGTTTGCTGAATGGCACAAAGATTTTAACAATTACCTTGTTCAGACACTAGTTAAGACTAATGTTAATGGGAAAGTTAAATACATAAAGAGAAGCATACAATCTGTAATACTTGATGTTAATCCAAAGGCTCCAATAAAGCATTTAAATGGAAATACATTAGACAACAGAAAATGCAACCTTGAATTATACAACAGAACTCTTAAGAACGACTGTGAAAAAGTTGATTTTGATACTATGGCTATAATTTTAAGAGATAAATTCGGTAACCCAAAACACAAAGCATTAATTTCAATGTCTGATGTTGATAAGGTTGTAAGAGATGGTTACAACTGGGTTGTATACCACAAAGGAAATGAAATGATGGTTGTTGCAAACACTAAAAATGGAAGAATACGACTTGATGAATTCTTAATGAAGCCTGAAGAAGGAAGCAAAGTTCATCACATTAACTTAAATCCATTAGATAATAGAAGAAATAATTTAGAAGTCAAGGAATCTTAATATCAAATAGATATCCGATTTTAATAGAACTTTTATAGATTATTTTGTTTTAATTTTAGTTTATGCAGATATGCTTTTATCTGTAATAAGGCGGCACTACTTTTATGAAAAAGTGTGCCCGCTTTTTATTTTATATCAAAAGCCTGAAAATTAATGCAGAAATAATTTTCAGGCTTTATTTATATTTCTATATACAATAATTATATATTTTCATTCAAGATACACATGGTTTGATTATTTTAATTTTCTAAATATGGATTATAATTAGATCGAATCATCTTATCAGATATATCTAGTGATTTTGACACTATTGCTTTTTCTTCATCTGTAAGATTTTCCTCACCCTTGATGCTTCCATTATTAATAATTGCATATGATCTGCTTGTGTTTAATAGATTTCTTCCTATACATGTCTTATCATACTGCTCGCTTGGAATTCCAAGAATATATAATAATGTAGGCATTAAATCAATCTGTCCTCCAAATACTTCAGATGTTACTGGCTTTACATTCTGCGATGGATCATAGATTATTACTGGAACTCTTCTTCCGTCCTTATCCTGGAACCATTCTTCCTGATTTGAAAGCTGTGCAATATCATCATTGTAATATTTGTGAACTCCTGTATGGTCTCCCATAAATACAATTATGCTGTTATCAAGAATTCCTTCCTTTTCAAGAAGTTCTAAGAACATTCCAATCTGCTTATCTGTGTAGTGTACACTTTCAATATAACCGCCAAGCCTGTTTTCGTTTAATTCTGGATCAAGATTCAGTTCCCTGTATTCATCAGGAATGTTAAATGGTGCATGGCTTGTAAGTGTAACAGTCATTGTATAGAATGGGTCCTGCATTTCCTTTATCATTGGAACAACTTGTGTAAAGTAGCTCTTATCACTTATACCCATTCCAATTGATTCATCATGTTCAAATGAATAATAATCTGTAAACTTCTGGAATCCTATTCCTCCACTTAGTGCAAGTTCATAGTTCCAGAAAGAACCTTTATCTGGATGTATTACTCTTGTGTTATATCCATTGTTTTCTAGTATCTTTGGCATTGAGTTATAGTTATTAAGCGGATATCTAAAGAATGTACATCCTCTTCTTACTGGAAGAAGCGATGTATTTGCAATAAAGTCACAGTCGGAACTCGTACCTTCATTAACCTGCTCAAAGATATTAGGGAAATATACAGATTTTTCTATAAGCCTATTTAATACAGGAGTTATTTCTTGTCCATTTATTTCCTGATTTATAACAAAGTCTTCTAATGATTCAACCTGTACATAAATTAAATTCTTTCCTTTGGCTGCACCGAAGTACTCATTGTCAGGAAGGTTTTCATTTTTAAAGCTTAAGTATTCATCAATATCAGACTTATCTTCTTCTGTAAGATCATATGGTCTTGTATTATAATAAACAGTAACTGCATCATGTATATGATATCCTATTGTTGAAAGATATCTATGTGTATAAGTTGGATCAGTTCCTGCAATTATATATGCATTATTTACATAAGGATTGTTTAATATGTAAATATTAAATGGAACATATGCTATAAATACAAATGGAAGTACAAATGTACAAATGAATCCTTTGACAGCTCTTTTGCATTCCTTAACAAAATACTTTCTGAATATATATGCATAAGCACCTATTACTGCAAAATCAGCTATAAACATCCAGTCTAATGGACTTATCATTGATTTTATGCTGTCAGACATATTATCAAGATTTGATGTCTGTGTCAAAAGGAATACTGACGGTACAGTATTAAATCCTCTGTAATACCATATATCAAGGATGAATAATAATGTAACAATTATGTCAATGATAAATACATATATTATTCTCCCCTTACCCTTGAATAAAAGAGAAAAGCTTACAAAAAGCAATGCAAAAGCAATATAATATTCCATGGATACTATAGATACAGCTGCATATCCTGATGAAAAGCTGAATGAGTATGGATTTTCACTTGTTACAAACCCCTGGAATATTATTCCTTTTAATACTATTGCTATTACAGGCAGCAAAAAGAAAACAAGTCTTATGATATTTTCCTTCTGCATATTTTTTTCCGCAAATTTTTTGAGTCTCAAATTTAAGTTGCTCAAAACATCACCTCACTTATCTAATATGAACAGCACATAATCTATAGAAATAAGCTTATTTAAAAATATATTTCAACATTAGCTGTCCATTTTAGCACAGCAGCTAAATATATAGTGCTTTTTCCACAGGATTAACCAACAATTTACGTTTAGTGCCTTTCATATTATAGCACTTTTGCTTTAGTTGATAAATATTTTCATAAAACCTTAATAAATTTGTGCATTAATTTATTTTTGAGATAATATTTATTTTATTCCCTCTTTTATTCTTATCATCTTTCCATTTTCACTGTAGCTCATATCATTGACAGATTCCACTTTGAAAATCCCATTATCGTATATTATCTTGCATATGCATGAATTGTTCATTTCTCTTATATTTACGCTCTTGTCAAGATAATCTATAATAATCCTTAAGATACCTCCATGTATTACAAGAAGTACATTACAGTCATCTTTTCCGCTGTGGCAGCTGCATATGTCATTTATACTCTTCATAACTCTTTTAAATACTGTTTCATAATCTTCAGCTTCATTTGTATCATCCATAAGTGAGCATGTATCACAATATGCCTTCTGGAATTCATATTTTTCCTCGCCTTCTTCAAAGGAGCTCACTTGAAGATGTGTCATAATATCATTAATTATTACACTTTCACGTTCGCCTTCATATTTACCAAAACAAACTTCTCTTAGTCCTTGAAGCTCCTGAAGTTCAATCTTTCCGCTTGCCCTGTTTTCATTTATGATTATTGTTGCAGTCTTCACTGCTCTTCCTAAATCACTGCTATAAACTGCATCAAACTTTATGTCCCTTAAGCCAAGGCCCACATTTACAGCTACTTCAATGCCTTTTTCTGTAAGTACACCATCACACCACCCCTGTGTTCTGTGTGCCCTGTTTATTATTGTTTCTCCATGTCTCATAAAATATAGATTTATCTTGCCAGGCTTACAGCAGAATTTTAAATCGTTAACATTAATTTTATTATCTCTTAATGATGAAATTTTATCACTGCTCATTGTAATTCCTCCTATACGCTGTAATCATATTCTCAATTATAGGTTATGTCTCATATATAATGTAATATATTTTGTATTATAAGTAAAAACAGGAGAGATAATTCTATACCCTTAGTTATTATCCCTCATGCTCTATAAATATTTTATTATGCCTTTTTATTAAAGCCTTCATAACTTAAACATTCAATGATTGCCTTTAAGTTATTTTGAAAATACTCTTCACTATCTTCTTTTATTCCGTAATAATAATATTCATCCTTATGTTTATAACGGATTATGAAGATCTTTTCTCCTTCCTTATATTCATTTTTCATTTCTTCATCATATTTCCTGAAATTATCGTCCAGAACGCATGAAACTGCCTGATTTATAAATCTGCCATCAAAGCTTCTAAGAGTACAGCATAATTCATAATTGTACCCAAGTACTTGCCCATCATTTGTATCTGTAACTGTGCTTTTCATGAGCTCAAGTTTGTATGCTAATGCAGATGCTACCTGGAACTGTGAATTATTGAGACTTTTCTTGATATACTTTATTTTTGCATGTGAGCTCATATTATTAACAAAAAAAGCCCTTGTAGCAATAATGCATATCAATACACATCCAATTATCCATATTGCTGCTTCGCTGTTTTTAAGTGCAATGTCTACTATTCCTAAAAATGCTGCAGTTCCAATTATAATAAGCATTACATCAGCTTTCCTATTTTCATCATAGGAATCAATCCTGTCCAAAATAACTTTTTTAATATTTCTATCAACTGGATAAAAGTTCAAATCCTCTATGGACATCCTGTCGTTATACATGTTTTCCCATCCTATAACATTAATTCTCCTGTGATTATTTTATTTTCTACAATCAAGAATATGTGTACTTCAGCAATATTTAATAAAAATAAATAATAAATTAAAAGATTAATCATGTATCAAACGCTAAGTTCTTATATTATAATAAAAAAATAGTGATAAATAAAAGGACTACTGCATTATACGATAGTCCTTAAAACTTATACTTATTTAATACTGTCTCTTTACAGTTTCCAATTAGAATCTGTAAAGAGCTGTTAATAAATCACCAAAACTTGAATCAGAAACAGTCCAGCGGTTATCCTGCTTAGTTAAAGTGAATTCTACATCTCTTGAATCATCAGTTAATGGTGCTTCCTTAAATAATTCACCAGTAACATTGATAGATTCTTTTATTAATTTATCTTGATCCTGAGCTAATGCTGGATCAGCATTTACTTTTTCCATAAGTTTGTTCTGAGCTTGTTTAGTTAATTCTGTAACATTGATCCCTTTTATCTTAACTGTAACAGTTGCTGTATCTTTTTCTATGTTTGCTTCGCCAACTTCATAAGAAATCTTAGAAATTCCTTCTAATACATTATCCTTTAATGTGTTTTGTTCTTCTTCTGAAAGATTGAAAGATGTACCTGCAAATTGTTTAACCATAGATTCTTCTATACTATTTCTAACATCATTATACTCTTCTTCGCTCATATCAATCTTATCAATTTGAGATTTATCAGCCTTTAAAATTACATCAAGAGCAATCTTAGTGCTTTCTTCTGGTGTAGTCTTTGGACCCCCGCATCCTAACATCATTACTGACATCATTGCAGCAGTAATGACAACTGATAATACTTTTTTTAAGTTTTTCATTATTTTCCCCCCGTAAATTATATTTCTAAAATAT
>JAEWQX010000091.1 GCA_023399035.1 Bacillota bacterium
GTTCTATACATTTAACAGTTCCAGAATCGGCTACAGACGATTATATAGAAAGAGTTATATCTAATAAGCAGGAATGGATAGAGCAACAACTAAAGCACTTTGAGGAAAATTATAAAAAGCCTGAAGAAAAACAAATGGTTAGCGGAGAAAGCTTTAAATACCTTGGAAGAAGTTATAGGCTCAAGGTAATTGAAGATAAAGAAGAAAGCGTAAGACTATATAGGGGATATATAGAAATACATGTTAAGGATAAAAATAATATATTAAAAAAGCAGGAGCTTCTTAAAAAATGGTATCAAGAAAAAGCTAAGAAGAAATTTTCAGAATTAGTACATGAATATGAGAAGGTAGTCAAGGAAGAAGTAAACGGTATACGAGTTATTACAATGCAGACAAGGTGGGGCAGCTGTAATGTAGAAAGCAGAAATATAAATCTCAACCTGGAATTAATAAAAAAACCGCGTTACTGTATTGAGTATGTAATACTACATGAGCTTTCTCATTTAAAGTTCCCAAACCACAGTAAGCAGTTTTGGGAGTACATGAGTGTCCATATGCCTAATTGGAAATGGAGAAAAGATAAGCTAGAGTCAACAAATTAAATAAATATTGTAAGAAATTTACTGAATAAATGCTATTTAGTTATGAAACACATTTTATTGGGATATTCATTGAAATAAGATTTACAATGGATATCTCTTTTTTGTCTTGGGTACATAAAAATAAAAGTAGCTCAAATATTACTATTTAAGCTACTTTAAATAAATTATTTTAATTGTGTGGAACTATGTATTTTCAATGTCCATTCTTCACAATTCCAAATTTCAGTTACTATGTCTCGATAAAATTCAGGTTCGTGGGAAACTAAAAGAATAGTTCCTTTGTATTCTTTTAGTGCTCTTTTTAATTCATCTTTAGCATCCACATCAAGGTGGTTTGTAGGTTCGTCTAGTACAAGTATGTTTGTTTCATTATTTAAGATTTTACATAATCTAACCTTAGCAGCTTCTCCTCCTGATAATACTCTTATTTGTGATTCAAGCTGTTTTGTTGTTAATCCGCATTTTGCAAGGGCAGCTCTTACCTGATATTGAGTATATCCAGGGAATTCCTGCCATACTTCTTCGATACATGTATTGCTGTTATCAGTTCTATCTTCCTGTTCAAAGTATCCAATGTGCTGATAATCTCCAAGATGAACTTCACCACTTAGAGGCTTAACTATTCCAAGAAGGCTTTTTAATAATGTTGATTTACCAAGACCATTTGCACCAACTAATGCTATTTTTTGTCCTCTTTCCATAGATATATTTAATGGTTTTGTAAGTGGAGTAGTATATCCGATAACTAAATCTTTAGTTTCAAAAATAACTTTACCAGAAGTTCTTGCAGGTTTGAAATTAAATTCTGGCTTTGGTTTTTCCTGCATTAATTCGATTTTTTCCATTTTATCTAATTTCTTTTGTCTTGATTTTGCCATGTTAGCAGTAGCTACATTAGCTTTATTTCTTGCAACGAAATCTTCAAGTCTTGCAATTTCTTTTTGTTGTTTTTCATATGCAGCTTCAAGTTTTCTTTTATTTTCAGCATAGATTCTTTGGAATTCATCATAGTCTCCAACATATCTTGTAAGCTTTCTTTCTTCAACATGATAAATTAGGTTTACAACTGAATTTAAAAATGGAATATCATGTGAAATTAATATAAATGCATTTTCATATGATTGTAAATATCTCTTAAGCCATTCTATATGTTCTTCATCAAGATAGTTAGTAGGCTCGTCAAGAAGTAGTATGTCAGGGTTTTCAAGAAGAAGCTTACCAAGAAGGATTTTAGTTCTCTGTCCTCCTGATAAATCATCAACATCTCTGTCAAGTCCTAAATCTAAAAGTCCAAGACCTTTTGCAACTTCTTCAACCTTTGGATCTATTACGTAAAATCCATTATTATCAAGTAAATCCTGAATTACAGCTGTTCTTTCAAGCATTTTGTTTAATTCGTCTTCACTGCAGTCACCCATTTTTTCATATAAAGAATTCATTTCTGCTTCTAAGTCGAATAAATATTTAAATGCACCTCTTAAAGCCTCTCTTATGCTTTGTCCTTTAGTAAGTGCTGCATGCTGATCCATGTATCCAACTCTTACGTTGTTTGACCATGTTACTTTTCCTTCATCTGGCTGAAGCTTTCCTGTAACTATATTCATAAAAGTAGATTTACCTTCACCATTAGCTCCGATAAGTCCAACGTGTTCTCCTTTTAATAATCTGAAAGAGACGTCTTCAAATATGGCTCTGTCCCCAAAACCATGGTTCATATCTTTAACAAGTAATACGCTCATTAAATTCCTCCTAAATATTAATGTTATTTAAATTTAATTTATATTATAATTGATAAATTTAATTAATTATAGAAAACAATATTTATAATGCAATCTTTAAAAGTGAATTTTTTAAAGTTTTTGTATTAAATCCTTCAATATTAGACATAATAATAGTTTAAATGATATGAACATATACTGTCAAAGTAAATTTCTGAAATATATGCCTTAATAAGTGCAGAATTTGAATGGGATTATACAGATTACATAAGATATACAAATAATTTAGTATTTTTATATATATTTTAAGTCTAAATATATGAAAAATACTGAAATATATCCAATATCATGATATATTAGTATATAAGTATAAAAAAATAATCCTGAATAATACTAATATTATGAAAAGTAATATAAATAAAAGAAAAGATTCTGTTAGGTTGTTATGAAAAAATAGCTTAGCATTTCGTAGAATTACTCGCTCTTTGAAAATTATATAAGTTTGATTATTTTATTGCATGGCAAACAAGCCTGCAATAAATAGGATTTTTGCAG
>JAEWQX010000173.1 GCA_023399035.1 Bacillota bacterium
GGTAGAGTATTAGGACCTAAGGGATTAATGCCAAACCCAAAATCAGGAACAGTAACATTCGACGTTGCTAAGGCAATCGAAGAAATCAAAGCTGGTAAAGTTGAATATAGAGTTGACAAAACTGCTATCGTTCACTGCCCAATCGGAAAGAAATCTTTCGGAGTTGAAAAATTAAAAGAAAACTTTACAGCATTAATGGAAGCTTTAGTTAAAGCTAAACCAGCAGCTGCTAAAGGACAATACTTAAAATCAGTTTCTGTTTCAAGCACAATGGGACCAGGAGCAAAAATTAATCCAACAAGAGCGTTAGATTAGTATTGACATAAGTCGAATATTGTTATATAATATTTGATGTTGTGAAAAATGAAAAATAGTTTTTTCCGTAGACAGTGGGTGCGAAAGCGTAAAGGTAACTACCCACCGAGGGATATATAATAGATGATATTATAGATCTTCCTATGTCTACGGGGAGATCTTTTTTGATAAATATGATTTAAAACTATGAGGAGGTGGACCGTAGTAATGAACAATAACAGATCACTTAAAGAAGCAAAAGTTGCTGAAATTAAGGAAAAATTAGAAAAGGCTACTTCAGTTGTTCTTAGCAAATATCAAGGTTTAACAGTTGAAGAAGATACAGTTCTAAGAAAGAACTTAAGAGAAGCTGGTGTTGAATATAAAGTATACAAAAATACTTTAGTAACATTAGCTGCTAAAGAATTAGGTTTAGAAGGTATTGTTGAATACTTAGAAGGACCAGTAGCTATCGCTTTCGGATACGAAGACGTAACAGTAGCTGCAAGAGTACTTAATGATTTTGCAAAAGATCATAAGAAATTAGAATTAAAAGCTGGTATCGTAGAAGGAGTTGTCTACGATACTGATAAGATTAAACAACTTGCTACAATTCCATCAAAAGAAGTTCTTATCGCAAAACTTCTTGGAAGTATCAAGTCACCAATCGCAAGCTTTGCACGTGTAATTAATGCAATAGCTGAAAGCAAAGCAGAATAATATATCATTAAATAATTTTTAGAGAAATTTTCGGAGGTGCTATTAAAATGACAAGAGAAGATATAATTCAAGCAATAAAAGAAATGAGCGTTTTAGACTTAAACGAATTAGTAAAGGCTTGTGAAGAAGAATTTGGAGTAAGCGCTGCTGCTGCTGTTGTAGCTGGTGGAGCTGTAGCTGGTGGAGCTGCTGGTGAAGAAAAGACTGAATTCGACGTAGTATTAGCTAACGCTGGAGATAACAAGATCAAAGTTATCAAAGCTGTAAGAGAAATGACAGGATTAGGATTAAAAGAAGCTAAAGAAATAGTTGATGGAGCTCCTAAGACATTAAAAGAAGGCGTTTCTAAAGAAGAAGCTGAAGACATGAAAGCTAAATTAGCTGAAGTTGGAGCTACTGTAGAAGTTAAATAGTCTACTTAAATAAAAGGTGCTTTATATAAAGCACCTTTTTTCAACTCTTTTTTATAAAGCTATATAAAATGCTTGTTTAGAAAATAGGTATTTTATATAGCTTTATAACTGAAAAGAGGGTAAAAAATAATTGACAATAAAAATATAATATGATATTATAATATAATGTATTATTCACTATGGAATAGTATATATTCATGGTGGAAAGATGTAGTATAATCTGGCGAATAATGGTTATACTATAATAAAGATGCTGTCCGAAAGCTAAAGTCCTTAGGGAAAGTCCGCTTTTGGCTATTTTAGTTTATTTTATACAAGGGGTGAAAATTCATGGTACATCCTGTCCAAGTTGGAAAAAGAACAAGAATGAGTTTCGGTAAGGTTAATGACGTTACTGAAATGCCAAATCTGATTGAAGTACAATTAGATTCTTATCAATGGTTTTTAAGAGAAGGGTTGCATGAAGTTTTTGATGATATTAATCCTATCACAAACTTCACTGGAAACTTAGTGCTTGAATTCGTAGACTACAAACTTGATATGGAAAACATTAAGTATTCAGTAGAAGAATGCAAAGATAGAGATGCAACTTATGCAGCACCATTAAAGGTTTCAGTTAGATTACAAAATAACGAAACTGGTGAAATTAAAGAACAAGAAGTTTTCATGGGAGATTTCCCACTAATGACAGAACAAGGTACTTTCTTAATTAATGGTGCCGAAAGAGTTATTGTCAGCCAATTAGTAAGATCTCCAGGCGTATACTACAGCTACACTATAGATAAGAGTGGTAAAAAGCTGTATTCATCAACTGTAATCCCTAATAGAGGAGCATGGTTAGAATACGAAACAGATTCTAATGACGTTATTTATGTAAGAATCGATAAAACTAGAAAGCTGCCAATTACTATATTAGCTAGAGCTATGGGTATGGGAAGCGATCAAGAATTAATAGATTTCTTTGGAGAAGAAGAAAGATTTAGAGCTTCTATAGAAAAAGATAATACAAAGACAAAAGAAGAAGCATTACTTGAAATATATAAGAGATTAAGACCAGGTGAACCACCAACAGTTGATAGTGCTATATCATTAATAGACACATTATTCTTTGATGCAAAAAGATACGACTTATCAAGAGTTGGTAGATACAAATTCAACAAAAAACTTGCATTAGCTTTAAGAATTGCTAACCAAGTTGCTGCTACAGACATAATCAATCCTCAAACTGGTGAAGTTATGGTTGAAGAAGGTCAAAAGATAAGCAGATTAATGGCAGAAGATATCCAAAATTGTGGAATCAAGTCTGTTGATGTTTTAGTTGAAGATAAAGTTGTAAGAGTAATCAGCAATAACTTTGTCGACTTAAGCAAACAAGTTTCATTTGATGTGTCAGATTTAGGAGTTAAGGAATTAGTTCACTATCCTACATTAAGAGAAATATTAGATAATTTCTCAGATGAAGACACAATAAAGAAAGAAATAAAGAAGAATATTCATAAACTTATTCCAAAACATATAATAAGAGACGATATATTCGCAACTATAAGTTACGAATTAGGGTTAACTTATGGAATAGGTTACGTTGACGACATAGATCACTTAGGAAATAGAAGACTAAGATCAGTAGGAGAATTATTACAAAACCAATTTAGAATTGGTTTATCAAGAATGGAAAGAGTAGTTAAGGAAAGAATGACTATTCAAGACCAGGAAGCAATAACTCCTCAAATGTTAATAAACATAAGACCAGTTGCTGCAGCTATTAAAGAATTCTTTGGTAGTTCACAATTATCTCAATTCATGGATCAAACTAATCCATTATCAGAATTAACACATAAGAGAAGATTATCAGCATTAGGACCAGGAGGTCTTTCAAGAGAAAGAGCCGGATTCGAAGTTAGAGACGTTCACCATTCTCATTATGGTAGAATGTGTCCTATCGAAACACCTGAAGGTCCAAACATCGGGTTAATCAACTCTTTAGCTACTTTTGCTAAGGTTAATGAATATGGATTCATTGAAACTCCATATAGAATTGTAGATAAAGAAAACGGAAGAGCAACTGATGAAATAAGATATTTCACAGCTGACGAAGAAGACCAATGCTTAATCGCTCAAGCTAAGACACCAATGGACGAAAATGGTAAGTTCTTAGAAGATAAGGTAATGGTTAGATACTTAGAAGATGTTTTATTCGTTCCTGCTAATCAGGTAGACTTAATTGACGTATCTGCAAGACAAATGGTTTCTGTTGCCACTGCAATGATACCTTTCCTTGAAAATGATGACGCCACTAGAGCACTGATGGGATCAAACATGCAACGTCAAGCAGTTCCTTTATTAAAAACTGAAGCTCCAGTAGTTGGAACAGGTATAGAGTTTAAGGCTGCTGTAGATTCAGGAGTTTTACCAAAAGCTAAGAATGCTGGTGTTGTTTCTTATGTATCAGGAAGCGAAATCAGAATCAAGAGAGATTCTGATGGTGGAACTGATGTATATAAACTATTAAAGTTCAAGAGAACAAATGCAGGTACTTGTGCAAATCAAAGACCTATAGTTGATAAAGGTGAAATAGTATTTAAGAATCAAGTAATTGCAGATGGTCCATCTACTGATTTAGGAGAAATTGCATTAGGTAAGAACATTAGAATGGGATTCATAACTTGGGAAGGTTATAACTACGAAGATGCGATGCTTATCTCTGAAGAATTAGTTAGAGAAGATGTATTTACATCAATGCATATAGAAGAATATGAGTGTGAAGCTAGAGATACTAAGCTTGGACCAGAAGAAATAACTAGAGACATTCCAAATGTAAGTGATGATGCACTTAAGGATGTCGATGATAGAGGTATCATTAGAATTGGTGCTGAAGTTAGATCTGGCGATATATTAGTAGGTAAAGTAACTCCAAAGGGAGAAACAGAACTTACTGCTGAAGAAAGACTATTAAGAGCAATCTTTGGCGAAAAAGCTAGAGAAGTTAGAGATACTTCTTTAAGAGTTCCTCATGGTGAAGCTGGTATTATAGTTGATATTAAAGTCTTCACAAGAGAAAATGGCGATGAATTAAATCCAGGAGTAAATGAACTTGTAAGATGTTATATTGCTCAAAAGAGAAAAATATCAGTTGGAGATAAGATGGCCGGACGTCATGGTAATAAGGGGGTTATCTCAAGAATATTACCAGAAGAAGATATGCCATTCTTACCAGATGGTAGACCACTTCAAATCTGCTTAAATCCACTGGGCGTACCTTCGCGTATGAACATTGGTCAGGTTTTAGAAGTTCACTTAGGATGGGCTGCAAGTAACTTAGGCTGGCATATATCTACACCAGTATTTGATGGTGCTACTCAGGATGAAATAACTGAATGTATGGTTAAAGCAGGATTTAATGCTAATGCTAAAACAATCCTTTATGATGGTAGAACAGGTGAACCATTCGATAATGAAGTAACTGTTGGTATAATGTATATGTTAAAACTTCACCACTTAGTTGATGATAAGATTCATGCTAGATCAACTGGACCTTACTCATTAGTTACTCAACAGCCATTAGGTGGTAAGGCTCAATTTGGTGGTCAAAGATTCGGGGAAATGGAAGTTTGGGCTTTAGAAGCATATGGTGCTGCTCATACATTACAAGAAATATTAACTGTTAAATCAGATGATGTTGTTGGTAGAGTTAAAACATATGAAGCTATAGTTAAGGGTGAAAATATTCCAGAACCAGGAGTTCCAGAATCATTTAAGGTTCTTATTAAAGAGCTTCAAGCTTTATGTTTAGACATTAAAGTATTAAATGATAATCATGAAGAAGTAGAATTAAAGGAATTTGCTGATGCAGATATGGCAGATTTAGAAGTTAACATAGAAGGTGCAGAAGATTCTGTTACACCTGAACCAGAAATCGTAGATGATGGTTATGAAGAAAATAAAGAAGAAGATTTAGACGATATAGATTATGACGAAAATGTAGATATTGATGCATTTGACGATCAATTAGAACTTGATGATTTCAATGATGAACACTAATTTTGAAGGGAGGATTTACCCTTGTTTGAATTAAATAATTTTGATGCAATACAAATAGGTTTAGCATCTCCAGAACAAATAAGAGAGTGGTCAAGAGGAGAAGTTAAAAAGCCTGAAACAATTAACTACAGAACATTAAAACCAGAAAGAGACGGTTTATTCTGTGAAAGAATTTTTGGACCAATGAAAGATTGGGAATGTCACTGTGGAAAATATAAAAGAGTAAGATATAAAGGTATAGTTTGTGACAGATGTGGAGTTGAAGTTACAAAAGCTAAGGTAAGAAGAGAAAGAATGGGGCATATAGAATTAGCTGCCCCTGTATCTCACATATGGTACTTTAAGGGAATTCCATCAAGAATGGGATTAATCCTTGATATGTCACCTAGAGCATTAGAAAAAGTTTTATATTTTGCTTCTTATATAGTAACAGATCCAAAAGAAACACCATTATTAAAGAAACAGTTACTTAATGAAAAAGAATATAGAGAAGCTGTAGACAAATATGGTGATGAAAGCTTCGTTGCTAGCATG
>JAEWQX010000219.1 GCA_023399035.1 Bacillota bacterium
TCCACCTGTTGATTCTGTTCCAGTACTTCCTGTTCCTGCTTCTGTTCCTACTAGAGCTCCATTTGCACCAAATACTTTATCTGTTGTAGGAATCTTATCTCCTACAGCTTCACCACTTGCAGCAAATGTATATTTAACTCCATTTATTTCAACTTCACCTGTTGCCATTGCTCCTGATGGTTGTAAGTAGTATACTTTTCCATCAATTTCAACTACCCCTGTTTGCATTGCTCCTGATACTGATGTGAAGTACCAAGTTCCATTATCATTTACCCAGCCTGTTGCCATTGCTCCTGATGGTTTTAAGAAGTACCAAGTTCCTTTGTCTTGTACCCATCCTGTCTGCATTGCTCCTGATGGCGCTAAATAATACCATTGACCATATCCTGCTGAGTAATCTATAACCCATCCAGTTTTCATTGCTCCTGATTGATCAGTATAATACCAAGTTCCGTTATCATTTACCCATCTTGTCTGCATTGCTCCTGATGGTGCTGCATAATACCAAGTACCCTTATCGTTTATCCATCCTGTACTCATATATCCAGTTGAATCAAAATGATACCATTTTCCATCGATTTGTCTCCATCCGATAGAATAAGAATTTCCTTCAGTATTCCACCAACCCTTAGCATCTTGTTTCCAAGCAGCTGAAGCAGCTACTGGAGATATAGCTGTAACTGCTGCTAACGTTAATGCAGCAGCAACTAATTTCTTTAATTTTAAACTTTTCATTATTAATTACCTCCCAGTTAATTTTTTCTTCATCATAAATATGTCTGCAGTCAATCCTACTAAAAGAATAATAATAGATACTATACATAATAATCTTGAAAAGTATTCTGCACTTACTAAAAACATTGATTCAAAATAAACTTTGTTTAAATTTATATCTATGTATGTATATACTTTTGATAAGTATATTCCACCAAAAGCTAAACTCATGATAATACCTGATACAAACACAGATTTACCAATAATTACAGCTCCATCAAAAATAGATCCTTTATTAATGAAAAGTATCAACAAACAAATTACTGCTATTATTAATAACAATATATAAAAATTGTTATATAGAATAGATGTAATTTTAATAGCTGCTTTAAATTCATTTGAATTTATTACTTTAGAAAAATTAAGTTTTTCCATTTCAGCATCTATTATTTTTTCAGCCTCTTCCATTAATCTTAATGAAATTTCATTTACCTTTTCATCAAAGTTTTTGTTATCATCCATCAATACTGATGTAACAATTTCCTGTATCTTCTTTTTTGAAACTTTAGATTCATTATCTTTGCTGTAATTCTCTGCTTGTCCACTTTTGCTTAATTCATCATCAGAAGCACTACTACTTGCTGTATTTGATGAATTTTCATTATTATCAGAAATATTATTGCTTGTTGCATTTGACGAACCTTCAGGATTGTTAGAAGTATTATTGTTTGCAGAATCTATATCTAGTGAATCTTCACTTTCTGATTCTTCATCCAAATATCCATTTTCCTCAAGATAATTCCATACATCCTGCTCACTTATTCCTCTTTCAGCAGCTTTTTTTCTGGCTTCTTCTTCCGTCAATCCCTTTTCTCTAAGCAAAGCTCTTCCCTTAGCTTCAAGTTCTGCACGGCTTGCCATATTTACTAAAACAAAATTATTATTTTTATTATTATTCAGATTACCTGCATTAAACATATTTTCATTAATCAATCTATCATTTTTTTCTAAAACATTGATTGATGTCAAGCAAACATCATTAAATTGGATACTGCTTGTTAAATTATTATCATTATTAGACTCAACTTCAAATCCAGTTAATGATTTTAATGCATCTGCTACTCTTTGTTTATAAATTTCAGTATCTATTTGTGGTAAAACTGCTTGTCCACTAATTAAATTAGAAATTACACAATCCAGAACAACATCTGCTTCTTTCCTTATATCCTCTTCTGTAATTATAGATTTCTTCAGATTTTCACTTATATCATCACCTAATATAGCAGCCATCTTATTAGACAGAGCTTCTTCAACAATAGAATAAGTATTACTCTCTTCTAACAGATTTAAATAGACAGCTTTATTAGTTGCAGCAAATCTGACAATACCTGATAACGCAGCAAGGATAATAGTAACTACTAATAAAATCGAAAGAATTATATTAGTAAGCTTTTTGGAATTTTTCATTAATTAACACTCCATTTTAGGAATTATTTTATCTTTAAAAAATAATCTTTTAAATCTGCCCATGAGTGTATTCTATTTTCAAGTTCATGTTGAAGATTATATACATTTTCAGAACTTACTTGTAAAAGTATGCTTGAACCCCTTTTAAGTGTAACAACTCTTCTATTGTTAGAATTTCTTCCATATTCTAATGTACCATATTTTGAAACATTAAAATATTGCTTAATAGTAGAATCTAATGTACCATTTTTATTAGCTTCTACAAATTCAGCAAGCATATCTTCTAAAGCCGCTTTAGCAGCATCAAAAGTTGCATCATTTGTTATATCTTTTTCAGCATTGATATCCATAAGTTTTTCGAATATGTCTTTTGCACCAGCACCATTATCATACATAGTTTGTATAGTATTATTTACTTTTTTTGCTAATGCTTTATCTTCTATAGCACCTTCTACACAAACCTTTACTTTATCGATTAATGTCTGTTTAGCATATTTATTAACAGCAGTCTTAGCATTAATATCTATGTTGTTAATAATATTTTTTTTTGCATTCCATGCATTAATTGCAATGCTCTTAGCTGCCTCATTTCTATTTCCTACTGCTTCAGCAGCAAATGCACTCATAGATGTACATGTTGTTAATGTTAATGTAAGTGCACCTATTGATAATAGTTTTCTCATTTTCATTATTACTATCTCCCTTCAATTGTCATATTTTTATTTAATAAATTTTATATAATAAATTTTATATAATAAATTTATTCACTTAAAATATTGCCATTATTAATAATACCATAATTATTCATTATTTTCTATATTTTAATCACTTTCTAATAAAAAAATGATTAATTTCTAAAAAATATTAATTTTTCTTTGATATTTGTATCTAAAAATGATAAATTATATAATGAATAAAAAATATTCCAATAACAATCATTATATTAAAACTTATTTTTAAGGAGTGTCTTTATATGAAAGGGAAAATGATAAAAAGCTTTATTGCTGGATTAACGCTTATCCTTGGAATTTCTGTTGTAAATCCAGTATCAGCTTCTGCTGCATGGAAGCAGGATTCAAATGGATGGTGGAATACTGAAGGAGACTCATGGTCTATCGGATGGAGAAAAATAGATGGCAGCTGGTACTTCTTTGGTTCAGATGGTTACATGAAGACTGGATGGGTTAATGACAATGGTTCATGGTACTACTTAAGTAATAGTGGAGCTATGAAGACTGGATGGATTAATGATAATAACTCATGGTATTTCTTAAATACAAGCGGAGTTATGCAAAAAGGCTGGGTAAATGATAATGGTACTTGGTACTATACAAATGAAAGCGGAGTTATGCAGACTGGATTTTTAACTTTAAATGACAAAACTTATTATTTAAATGAATCTGGTGCTATGATTACTGGTGACATTACATTAAATGGAGTTAAATATTCTTTCAATGCAAATGGAGAAAAGATTTCATCAACTGATATTCAAAATAATACTTCTGCAGATGTAACTACAGAAGATGCAACTACAGCAAATGAAACTGTTAAAGATGAGACTACTTCAGGTGGCGGCGGAGGAGGTGGTGGATCAGCTTCTGGTTCAACAAACGACTCTGATTTTGCCTCATACTCTGATTTATATGGAAAATGGGTTGTTAAGTCTTACATAAAAAATTCTGGAATGAATACAAGCTTATCTGACGATCAAATTGCTTTAATTGTAGGTGAAAAATTCACAGTAAGTAAGGATAAGATTTATCATGCTTTATACAGTGTTTCAAACCCAAGCATAGAAGAAACTATTTTAGATAATTCTGAATTCAAGGAAAAATTCGGAATAAATATTTCTAATTTAGGTATTAAAGGCGATAAAGTTAACTGCATAAAAATCTCTGCTGCTGATGACTCGGGCGTAACTAGAACTGGATATGTTATTGTATCTAGCAACAAAAATGTTTACGCAATTGGTAAAGGTGCTGCATTTAAGTTAGCAAAAGCTTAAATCATATAATTTCTATAAATAAAAATGGCTGGTCTTTTAGGACAAGCCATTTTTACTCTATATAAATATTTAATAATTCATCATCATTATATTCCATAATTAATAACTATAAATGTGTTAATTTAATGATAAAATTTTTAATTCTTAATAAAATATTTTTTACTAGTGTGTATAAATTTCAATCTATTCCCTTCTGAGAGACTGAACAGGATCAAGCCTTGATGCCTTTGCTGCTGGGAAAAGGCCTGCAGTAATACTCATTATTATGCTGATAAATATTCCAGCAATTATGTGATTTTTATTTATTAAAACAAGATTAACAGAAAAACTCCTTAATGTAACTTTATTTACAATTGTCATTATAATACTTGAAAGTCCAACCCCTGCACATCCACTAAACACTCCTATGAGAAAGGCTTCACTTACAAATATTCTCCTTATATCTATCTTTCTTGCACCTACAGCTTTAAGTATTCCTATTTCTTTAATTCTTTCTACAACACTCATATATAAAACTACGAGTATCATTATTGAAGATACTACAAGTGATATTGCCGCAATTCCTGAGAGCACATATGTTGTAATATTTATCATTTCATTAAAAAGACTTGTCATCTGCTCCTGCGATGAACCTGTATAGCCCATTTCTTCAGCTTCTGCTTTTACTATATCAGTATAGCTTTCATCACTGGTTGTTATATATGCTGTGTTAGGTTTTAAATTCTTATTATTTTCAGAATAGATTTTTTCAAGATCAGAATAATTAATAAATGCACATTTTATCATGGAATTAAAGTCTCCATATGCTGCCTGATATATTCCACTAACAGTAAACTCATTTTTCACCTTAGTTTCGCCTATAAGAAGACTTAGTTTTACTTTTTGGCCGATAATATTTTCTCCTAATCTGTCTGCCACTGTTTTATTGATTAAAATTTCACCTTCCTTTGGAAGAGTTCCTTCTGAAAGATTTGATTGAAGCATACCTGAAGAAACTGTAGCAAGTCTCATTATACTACTGCCTGCTGTATCAGTGCTTATTGAATTTGCTCCCATGGAAATTACACTATATCCCTTTTCCACACTTACTACATTTTCTATTGTTCTTAACCTTTCAAAATCTTCTTCTTCAAAAGGTGTTCCGCTATTGATTTTAGGAATATCCATTATACTTTCGTTTTGTTCATATACATCATCTTCTTCAGGCATATTAACTTCAATTACCATAGGATTAACATAGTTGTCCATAGTAGAGTTAAAATATGTTTTTATTCCATTTCCAAATCCAAGCATTAGAATAACACCCATTATCCCAATACTTGCACCAAATGATATCAAAATATTACGAAGTAATTTTTCCTTCATATTAATAAGTGCTAATTTAACAGCAGAAAAAATGTTTAACTTTTTATTTTTATTTTTTATATGTACATTAACATCTATAATTTTTTTATCCGATGATTTACTTTCATTTACAGTATCAACAGCACTCTCTTGTGATTTTCCATTTCTAAAATCCTGAACTATCATGCCATCCTTTATCTCTACAACCCTATGAGCGCATGATGCCACTTTTTCAGAATGTGTTACCATTATGACAAGCTTGCCTTCTTTTACAATATCATTTATTAGATTCAATACTTGAATCGTATTCTTAGAATCAAGGCTTCCTGTAGGTTCATCAGCAATTATAATATCTGGATCATTAACTAAAGCACGTGCTATAGCAACACGCTGCTTCTGACCACCTGATAGCCTGTCCGGTTTTTTATTTATATATTTTTCAAGCCCTACTTTTTTAAGTATTTCCCTGCCTGTTTTTTTTCTTTTTGATTTTGATATGCCGTTAATTATCATAGGTATAGTCACATTATCTAAAACAGATAAATGTGGTATCAGATTAAAGCTTTGAAATATAAATCCAACTTTACTCTTTCTATAAATATCAAGCTGTTTTTGATTGTATGTGCTTATACTTTTTCCTTCAACAATTATCTCACCATTATAATCTGA
>JAEWQX010000224.1 GCA_023399035.1 Bacillota bacterium
ATTCCTGCTGATATTAAGAATTTTTCAGGACTCTTTGTTATCAATGATGGATACATATATTCATTATAATAAGTAACAAAGCTTATTAAGATAAATGTTATAAATGTAGGCTTTGTTAGTGGAAACACTATCTTCCACAAAATTTTAAAATGTGATGCTCCATCAATTCTTGCTGCTTCTATAAAGCTTTTATCTACCTGCATAAAAGCCTGTCTCATCAAGAATATTCCAAATACATTTACAAGGTTACTTATTATAAGGCCTGTAAGAGTATCTATTAAATTTAGATCTGCAAGTATAATATAACATGGTACATATGTTACTGCTGATGGAAGCATATATGTACACATAACTATTACAAATAATACTGTTCTTCCTTTGAATTTAAACTGAGTAAGTGCATAGGCAATCATTGCTGCACTCACAGTTTGAAATATTACTTCAACAGATGCTACAGATAAACTATTAAACATATATGTTCCAAAAGGTGCTTCTTTAAATACATCAGCAAATATGCCCCAGTTTGGATTTTGTGCAATGATTTTAGGTGGAAAAGTGAATATTTCCTCTCTTGATTTCAATGCACTTGTAACCATCCATATAAAAGGGAAAAATGTAATTATACTTATACATATTAACAATATATGTCTTGACAGTGTACCAATTCTTTCTCTCAATGTTTTCTTAGGAATATCAATTTTTTCACTTGCATCTAACAATTCTGATATTTCTAATTCCTCTATGTTACTGTTAATATCTATGTTCATAAACATCATTCTCCTTTTTCATATTTAACTGTGTTATCAAAATACTATCCTCAAAACTACATAATTTTTATTCACAACTATCAATTGTTCATTGTCAATTGATTTAATAGTGTACCCACTTTTTAGATGCAATAAATTGAACTCCTGAAAGACATCCTACTATAACAAGCAGTATAACTGCTATTGACGTTGCTTCACCTATATTAAAATTTTCAAATGCTGTCTGATAATATAGATAAAGAATTGTCCTTGTACTTCCTGATGGACCTCCCTGAGTAAGAACCTGAATCTGATCATATGCTTTAATAGAATCGATTGTTGTAATTATTGTCAAGAAAAAAGTAGTAGGTGATATTAATGGTAATGTTATACTCTTAAACTTCTGCCATTTTCCTGCACCATCAACTGCTGCTGCTTCATAAAGTTCTTTAGGCACCCTTTCTAATGCAGTTAGATAGAATATCATTGCCCATCCAAATCCCTTCCAAATTGTAACCAGTATAACTGCATACATTGCTGTATCAGAACTCTGAAGCCACTGACTCTTTGGCAGATTAAAAAGCTGTAATATATAATTTGCTAATCCGTATTGTGGTTCAAATATCCAGCTCCATACTATTGAAATAACAACTGTAGGTGTAACCCATGGTGAAAAAATTACTGCTTTATATATTGCAGATCCTGCTAATTTTTTCTTTAATAAAACAGCAGTAAAAAGTCCTCCTGCAATCGTAGGTACTAAAGTTCCTACTGTAAATACAATAGTATTTTTAAGTGCAGAATAAAACATACTATCTGAAAATATACTTCTGTAATTATCTAAACCAACAATATTATAAGTTGAACTCATATAATCCCAGTCTGTGAAGCTCATAAATATTGCCTCACACATTGGAAATAGCCAGAAGACTCCAAGCGGAATTAATGCTGGCAATATAAATATCAAAACTCTTATTGCATTTTTCAATTTTCTCTTGCTAAATCTTCTGTTTTCAATAACCACTATTACTACTCCTTCTTAATATATTTATCTAACCCAGTAAAAGCAGTAATATCATAACACCAACCTTTATCTGGGTTAAATTATAATCCATTTTTTTAAAATCTATTATTTATTTAACTTATCAAGTGCTTCTTGTGCTGTTTTCTGCGCCTCATCTAATGCTTCTTTAGCTGGAACATTTTCTATTTCAACCTTATCTGCTGCAATCTTAAGAGCATCATCTATCTTTCCGCCTGTTGGATCAATAAATGCCTGAGATGCATGTGCTGCCTGCATAGTTGGTACTAATGCATATGGCTTGTCACTTATATATTGTTTAAATGCTTCATCATTAGGGCTTTCTTTGTTAACTGCTATATATCCAGATGCTATAGACCATTCCGCATTAACTTTTGCACTAGTGAAATACTTAATAAATTCATAAGCACCTTGTTTCTCTTCTTCACTTACATTCTTAGGAATTACTAAAAATCTTGCTTCTGCAACTGGCTTAGCTTCCTTTCCTTCTTTAAATGCTGGCTGTTCATGTGCTGATAATATGTTAAAATCTAAATCTCCCTGATCTCCTGCTGATCCAGTATATCCTGCTGTTTTCTGTTCCATTGCATCAGCAACTGTATCATTCCAATACTGCCATCCTTGTCCGCCTGAGTGGATTCTCATAATCTTGTCTTCATGAATCCATTTTCTGAAGCTGTCCCAAACTTCAACCCAGTCATCACCATTAATCAATACTTGTTTGCCATCATCACTCAATACTTGTCCACCATTGCTTAATACTGCATCAACTAAGTTATCTGGACCTTTCATTGGTTCCCATCCATAAAATGAAACTTCGTCTCCATCTTTCTTAACAAGCTTTGAAGCTGCATCTGCAAGTGAACTCCAAGTATTCATTGAATCTTCGCTTATTCCTGCTTCTTTAAATGCTGCTGTATTATAGTATAAAAGCTGAGTTGTTCCGTATATTGGGAAAGCATACATTTTATCTCCTTGCTTACCTGCACCAATAAATGCGCTTAAATAATTATCTTCACTATATTCAGAATCCTTGCTTGCAATTTCATTAATATCAGTTAATAAATCTTTTGAACCTAATGTATATTGTTTATCTGGTTCTAAAAGTGCAAGTGCTGGTGTCTTCTTAGCTGATATAGCAGCCTGAAGATTTTTATATGTTGTATCATAGTCATCCTGAGCTATAGGCTTAACTTCATATTTATCTTGCGAATTATTAAAGTCTGTAACTATTTTCTGCATACTTTCATCAAGCTTTCCCCCAAGACCATACCAATATTCAATCTGTATCTTTCCATTTTCAGTTTTTGTAGCTTGTGCTATACTGTTTTCAGTTTTTGTTCCACATGCCATCATACTTCCGGCTATTATGGAAATTAAACCTGCTGCACAAATTTTTTTAACAAACTTGTTCATTATATAACCCCTCCAAAAATCATGTAGAATAATTTTATAATATATTCTATATTATGCATTTTTATTCGTTCATTTTCTGAACAAGTTTATAATAACAGTGTTCATTGTTCAAGACAATATGTTCAAATATTTTTTTAAATTTTATACAAATAAGTTAAATACACGCAAAAGAAAAAAAGCCTGAATATTCATCCAGACTTTTTTCTTTCATTAAATTTTTAGTTTAAATATATCTTTAAATTGTTAATAAAAGGGCTTGTTTAATGTTCTATGCCTTTTATTAATATACACTTGAATC
>JAEWQX010000031.1 GCA_023399035.1 Bacillota bacterium
CATTATTAGCTAACAAGAGACAAGGAACTCAATCAACTAAGACTAGATCTGAAGTTAGAGGAGGCGGAATCAAGCCTTGGAGACAAAAGGGAACTGGAAGAGCAAGACAAGGTTCTATCAGAGCACCTCAATGGATCAAAGGTGGTATAGTATTCGCACCAAAGCCAAGAGATTACAGAGTTTCTACTCCAAAGAGTATGAGAAAGGTAGCTATGAAGTCTGCTTTAACTAGCAAAGTTCAAGATAACTCAATGATCGTTCTTGAATCATTAAACTTCGAAGCTCCAAAAACTAAGAATGTAGTAGCAATGTTAAATGCTTTAGAAGCACCTAAGGCTTTAATCATCACTGCAGAATCAAACGAAGCTGTATACAAATCAGCTAGAAACATCCAAGGAGTAAGTGTTATTCCAGCAAACAACATCAATGTTTATGATTTATTAAAATTCGATAAAGTAATCATGACTAAAGATGCTGTATCAAAAATTGAGGAGGTGTACGCATAATGAAATTAACAAGCCATGATATAATCAGAAAGCCAGTTATAACTGAAAAAACTATGGCATCTATGGCCGACAAAAAGTACACTTTCATAGTTCATGCTGATGCAAACAAATCTCAAATAAAGAGAGCTGTGGAAGAAGTATTCAACGTAACTGTTGAAGCTGTTAATACTATAAACGGTTTAGGAAAAACTAAGAGAATGGGCGTACATGTAGGAAAGAGAGCTGACTACAAGAAAGCTATCGTTACTTTAAAAGAAGATAGCAACGCAATTGAATTCTTCGAAGGAATGCAATAGTATTATCAAAGCCATTATTGGTGAATAATCACCAGAGAAGCTTAAAGAAGGAGGGAATTTTACAATGGCAGTTAAAAAGTTTAACCCTATAACACCATCAAGAAGACAAATGACTATGCCTACATTTGAAGAAATAACTTCACAATCACCAGAAAAGTCACTTCTTGTTGCTTTAAAGAGCAAAGCAGGTAGAAATGCTCAAGGTAAAATCACTGTTAGACATCGTGGTGGCGGTGCTAAGAGAAAATACAGAATCATCGATTTCAAGAGAAATAAGGACGGTATTCCAGCAAAAGTTGCTACAATAGAATACGATCCAAATAGAACAGCATATATCGCTTTAGTAGTATATGCAGATGGAGAAAAGAGATATATCCTTGCACCAGCTGGATTAAAAGTTGGAGATGTAGTTGAATCAGGTATAAACGCTGATATCAAACCAGGTAATGCTCTTCCATTAAAGAACATACCAGTAGGTACAGTAATTCACAACATAGAATTACAAAGAGGAAAAGGTGGCCAATTAGTAAGAGCTGCAGGTAACTCAGCACAATTAATGGCTAAAGAAGGAGATTACGCTACTCTAAGATTACCATCAGGTGAAATGAGATACGTAAGAATCGAATGTAGAGCTACAATCGGAACACTTTCAAATGCTACTAACGATATCGTTAATATCGGTAAAGCAGGTAGAAAGAGACACATGGGATGGAGACCAACTGTAAGAGGTTCTGTTATGAACCCTAACGATCACCCTCACGGTGGTGGTGAAGGTAAGTCACCAATCGGTAGACCAAGTCCAGTTACTCCATGGGGTAAACCAGCACTTGGATACAAGACTAGAAAGACTAAGAAGTATTCTGATAGATTCATTATCAAAGATAGAAGAAAATAGTGTGAGGAGAATGAATTCTCTTCACTGCTAGGACTTCGTATTTATGAAGGGAGGCATATTTAGTGAGTAGATCAACAAAAAAAGCACCTTTTGTTCATGAAGGACTTTTCAAAAAGATAGAAGAAATGAACGCAAGCGGAGATAAAAAGGTTGTAAAGACTTGGTCAAGAAGTTCAACAATCTTCCCACAATTCATAGGACACACAATTGCAGTTCATGATGGAAGAAAACACGTACCTGTATATGTATCAGAAGATATGGTTGGCCATAAGTTAGGTGAATTCGTATTAACTAGAACTTATAAGGGTCACGACGATAAAACATCAAAGAGATAGCCTGGAAAGGAGGATCATTAAATGGAAGCTAGAGCTATAGCAAAATATGTTAGAATGTCTCCAACAAAGGTAGGAGTAGTTCTTGATTTAATCAGAGGAAAAAATGTTAATGAAGCTTTTGCTATTTTACAATACACTCCAAGAGAAGCAGCAGTAGTAATTAACAAAGTTTTAAAATCAGCTGTTGCAAACGCAGAAAACAATTTAGAATTAAATGCTGATAACTTATATGTTTCTGAGTGTTTCGTAGGTCAAGGATCAACATTAAAGAGATTCCAACCACACGCACAAGGTAGAGCATTTAAAATATTAAAGAAAACAAGCAATATAACAGTAGTTGTTAAAGAAAGAGCTTAGTTTATAGAAGGAGGGAAACGCAAGTGGGTCAAAAAGTAAATCCTCATGGCCTAAGAGTAGGTGTCATCAAAGAATGGGATGCAAAATGGTATGCTAACAAGAAGAATTTTGCAGACAATCTTGTAGAAGATAACAAGATCAGAAAATTTGTTAAAAAAGAACTATTCTCAGCTGGGATTTCTAAAGTAGAAATCGAAAGAGCTGCTAAGAGAGTTAAATTAAACATATATACAGCAAAACCTGGAGTAATTATAGGTAAAGGTGGAGCAGGAATTGAAGCTTTAAAGAACAAGTTAACTCAATTCGTAAGCAACAAGAATGTTTTAATAAACATCGTTGAAGTTAAGAGTGCTGAAGCTGATGCACAATTAATGGCTGAAAACATCGCAGCACAATTAGAAAAGAGAATATCATTCAGAAGAGCTATGAAGCAAACAATGCAAAGAGCTATGAAACATGGTATCAAAGGTGTTAAAACTGCTTGTTCAGGAAGATTAGGCGGAGCTGAAATCGCTAGAACTGAACAATACCATGAAGGAACAATTCCACTACAAACATTAAGAGCTGATATCGATTATGGATTTGCAGAAGCAGATACAACATACGGTAAAATCGGAGTTAAAGTTTGGGTTTACAATGGAGAAGTTCTTCCAACTAGAAAAGTAGTAGAAAAGGAAGAGGCTAACGCATAGGAGCATAAGAAAGGAGGAATAAATCATGTTAATGCCTAAGAGAGTTAAACATCGTAAGGTACAACGTGGTAGAATGAAAGGTAAGGCTACTAGAGGTAATTTCTTAGCTTATGGAGATTACGGAATACAAGCACAAACTTGTGGATGGATTACTAGTAACCAAATCGAATCTGCCAGAATTGCTATCAATAGATACATCAAAAGAGGAGGAAAACTTTGGATAAAGATTTTCCCAGATAAGCCAGTTACTGAAAAACCAGCTGAAACAAGAATGGGTTCAGGTAAGGGTTCACCAGAATACTGGGTTGCAGTAGTTAAACCAGGTAGAGTATTATTCGAATTATCTGGAGTAGCAGAAGACACTGCAAGAGAAGCAATGAGACTTGCTTCACATAAACTTCCTGTAAAAACAAAGTTTGTTACAAAGAGAGATTTTGAGGAAATGGGTGGTGAAAGATAATGAAGGCTAGAGAATTAAAAGAATTAAAATCAAGCAATCCTCAAGAATTAGCAGTTAAATTAGGAGATCTTAAAGCAGAATTATTCAACTTAAGATTCCAATTAGCTACAGGACAATTAGAAAATCCAATGAGAATAAGAGAAGTTAAGAAGTCTATAGCCCAAATAAAAACCATCTTAAGAGAAGAAGAATTAAGAGCATTGGAACAATAAGATTTGGAAGGAGGTATTTCCTAATGGAAAGAGCTTTAAGAAAAAAGAGAATCGGTAGAGTTGTTTCTGATAAAATGGAAAAGACTATCGTAGTTGCAGTTGAAACTAAGGTAAGACATCCATTATACGGAAAGACTGTTAACAGAACTACTAAGTTCAAAGTTCATGATGAAAATAATGAAGCTAAAATTAATGATAGAGTATCAATAATGGAAACTAGACCTTTATCTAAAGATAAGAGATGGAGACTTGTTGAAATAGTTGAAAAAGCTAAATAAGCGTAAAGCTGAAAGGAGGGTAATTCAATGATACAACAACAAACATTATTAAAGGTTGCAGATAATTCAGGTGCAAAAGAAATTATGTGTATCAGAGTCTTAGGTGGATCTAAGAGAAAGTTTGGTAACATCGGTGATGTTATAGTAGCTAGCGTTAAAAGTGCAACACCAGGTGGAGTTGTTAAAAAAGGTGAAGTTGTAAAGGCAGTTGTAGTTAGATCAGTTAAAGGTGTAAGAAGAGCGGACGGTTCATACATCAAATTTGACGAAAACGCAGCAGTTATAATCAAAGAAGATAAGCAACCAAGAGGAACTCGTATTTTCGGACCTGTTGCTAGGGAGCTAAGAGATAAAGAATTTAACAAAATATTATCATTAGCACCAGAAGTTCTATAAGAGGAGGTGGCTAACTTGAAGATACATGTAAGAAAGAATGATACAGTTATTGTCGTTTCTGGTAAAGATAAAGGCAAGACTGGAGAAGTTTTAAAAGCATATCCAAAGACAGGAAAAGTTCTTGTTCAAGGAGTTAATATAGTAAAGAAACATCAAAAAGCTAACAGAAGTCAACTTGAAAGCGCTATAATTGAAAAAGAAGCAGCTATCAATAGTTCAAAAGTTATGTTATATTGTAACAAGTGCAAAAATGCAACTAGAATTAGTAACAAAGTCTTAGAAGACGGTACTAAGGTAAGAGTTTGCAAAAAATGCGGAGAAACATTCTAATTTTTGAAAGGAGGTAACTAATATGACAAGACTTCAAGAAAAATACGTAAAAGAAGTAGTTCCAGCTATGATCGAAAAGTTCGGATACAAAAACATAATGGAAGTTCCAAAGCTAGAAAAAATCGTAATCAACATGGGAGTTGGAGAAGCTAAAGAAAACCAAAAGGTTTTAGAATCAGCTATTGCTGACTTAACTCTAATAGCAGGTCAAAAGCCTATCTTAACTAGAGCTAAGAAATCTGTAGCTAACTTCAAAATTAGAGAAAACATGGCATTAGGATGCAAAGTTACTCTAAGAAAAGCTAAAATGTTCGAATTTGCTGATAAATTAATGAGCATTGCTTTACCAAGAGTTAGAGACTTCAGAGGAGTTTCAAGCAAGGCATTTGACGGTAGAGGAAACTATTCATTAGGAATTAAAGAACAATTAATATTCCCAGAAATCGAATATGATAAAATAGATAAAGTAAGAGGAATGGATATAATCTTCGTAACATCAGCTAACACTGATGAAGAAGCTAGGGAATTATTAAGATTCCTTGGAATGCCATTCGCTCAATAATTAAGGAGGGAACACAATGGCACGTAAAGCTATTATTGAAAAGTGGAGCAAAACTCCTAAATATAAAACAAGAGCTTATACAAGATGTAGAATATGTGGAAGACCACATGCTGTATTAAGAAAATACGGAGTATGCCGTATTTGTTTCAGAGAACTTGCGTATAAGGGCGAAATTCCAGGTTGTAGAAAAGCATCTTGGTAGTATATCAATGTAACGAAAGGAGGCACATTAAATGGTTATGACAGATCCGATAGCAGATTTATTAACTCGTGTAAGAAATGCTAATGCTGTAAGACATGAAGTGGTAGAAGTACCTTCTTCAAACGTAAAGAAGGAAATTGCAAATATATTATTACAAGAGGGTTATATAAAGGAAATCAACGAATATAACGACGGTGTTGTTCCAATGTTAAGATTATCTCTTAAATATGGAGCTAACAAAGAAAGAGTTATAACTGGTATAAAGAGAATTTCTAAACCAGGTTTAAGAGTTTACTGTAAGAAAGATGAAGTACCAAAGGTTCTTAATGGATTAGGTATTGCTGTTGTTTCTACTTCAAAAGGAATCATGGTTGATAGAGAAGCTAGAAAGAACGGTTTAGGTGGAGAAGTTATCTGCTACGTTTGGTAGTATTTATATAAATTTTAACTAAATATAATTGTATGTAAAAGCAATTTTAAATAATACAGGAGGTGCAATTATGTCAAGAGTAGGTAGATTACCAATAGCTATTCCTGCTGATGTAACTGTTACTGTAACACCAGACAACGTTGTTACAGTTAAGGGACCAAAGGGTGAATTAGTTAAGACTATGCATAGCGATATAAGCATAGCGGTTGAAAACAATGAAGTAATTGTTACTAGACATAGTGAACAAAAAGAACATAGAGCTCTTCATGGTTTAACAAGAGCATTAATTAATAATATGGTAATTGGAGTTAAAGAAGGTTACCAAAAGACTTTAGATTTAGTTGGTGTTGGTTATAGAGCTCAATTACAAGGTAAGAAGCTTGTAATGAACCTTGGATATTCACATCCAGTTGAAATAGAACCTATTGATGGAATCACTTTCGAAACTCCAGCTGCAACTAAAGTAGTTGTTAAGGGAATCGACAAAGAAAAAGTTGGATTCGCTGCAGCTGATATAAGAAAATGGAGATTACCTGAACCATACAAGGGCAAGGGAATCAAGTACGAAAATGAAGTTATCAGACGTAAAGAAGGTAAAACTGGTAAGAAATAATAGGAAGGAGTGACTCTATATGTTCAAAAAGGCAGACAAAAAAGCAAGCAGAGCAAAACGTCACCTTAGAGTTCGTAAGAAGGTTTCTGGTACTGCGGAAAGACCAAGACTTTCAGTATTTAAGAGTGAAAAGAATATATACGCACAAGTTATTGATGATATAAACGGTGTAACTTTAGTAGCTGCTTCAAGCTTAGACAAAGATTTCGCTGCTAAAGGCGGAAACAAAGAAGGCGCTAAACTTGTAGGAGAAACAGTTGCTAAGAGAGCTATCGAAAAAGGAATTCAAGAAGTAGTATTCGACAGAGGCGGATACGTATATCACGGAAGAGTTCAAGAATTAGCAGAAGCAGCTAGAGAAGCAGGCTTAAAATTCTAATTAACGAGGAGGGAAATAAATGAGAATCGATCCTAGTACACTAGACCTTAAAGAAAAGGTTGTTTTCATAAACAGAGTTACTAAGGTTGTTAAAGGTGGTAGAAACTTCAGATTCAGCGCATTAGTTGTTGTCGGAGACGAAAACGGACACGTAGGCGTTGGTATGGGTAAATCTATCGAAATTCCAGAAGCAATCAAAAAAGGAATAGAAGATGCTAAGAAGAACTTAGTAAGTGTTTCAATGGTTGGAACAACTGTTCCTCATGAAATACACGGTAAATTCGGAACAGCTGATGTTCTAATTATGCCAGCTAAAGAAGGTACAGGAGTTATCGCTGGTGGTCCAGCAAGAGCTGTATTAGAATTAGCAGGATTAAAAGACGTAAGAGCTAAATCATTAGGTTCTAACAATCCAAACAACATGGTAAGAGCTACAATCAATGGATTAGCAAGCTTAAGAACTGCAGAAGATATTGCTAGATTAAGAGGCAAATCTGTAGAAGAAATATTAGGTTAGGAGGTTTTGCAGAATGGCTAAAGTAAGAGTTACATTAGTAAAGAGCTTAATAGGTAGAAAGAAAGACCATATTGCTACTGCAAACGCTCTTGGACTTAGAAAAATAAGAAATACAGTTGAAGTTGAAGCTAACGAAGCTATCAACGGTATGATTAAAAAGATAGACTACTTATTAAAGGTAGAAGAAGTATAATAAACAAGGAGGTGCACTAGAATGAAACTTCACGAATTAAAACCAGCAGCAGGTAGTAGAAAAGCACCTAAGAGAATCGGTAGAGGTACAGGTTCAGGATTAGGAAGAAACGCTGGTAAAGGTGAAAAGGGTCAAAACGCAAGATCAGGTGGTGGAGTAAGACCTGGTTTTGAAGGAGGTCAAATGCCTTTATACAGAAGACTACCTAAGAGAGGATTCACTAATCCTTTCAGTAAGGAATTCGTTTGTATCAACGTTGACAGATTAAACATCTTCGAAAATGGTACAGAAATAACTCCAGAAGTTTTACTTGAAAGAAGAGTTGTAAGTAAAGTATTAGATGGAGTAAAGATTCTTGGAAACGGAACATTAGAAAAAAGCTTAACAGTTAAAGGATGTAAGTTCTCTAAGTCTGCTATAGAAAAAATTGAAGCAGCTGGGGGAAAAGTTGAGGTGATGTAACGTGCTTCAAACCCTACGTAATGCATTTAAAGTTCCTGAACTTAAGAAAAAAATCTTATGGACAATATTACTAGTTGCAATTTTCAGGATGGGAAGTTATATTCCTGTTCCTGGAATTAACTCTGAATATTTAAAGAGTCTTAGTGAATCAGGTGGTCTATTAGGATTCTATGATATGATTTCCGGAGGTGCTTTTAGTAGATCTAGTATATTGGCACTAGGAGTTATGCCATACATTAATGCATCGATAATTATTCAATTATTAACAGTTGCTATTCCTCAACTAGAACAGCTTTCTAAGGAAGGCGAAACAGGAAGAAAGAAGATACAAAACATAACTCGTTATGTATCTCTTGCAATAGCATTTGTTCTTGCTTATGGATCATTTGCTATGATTGCCAATAGTGGAGGAGCAGTCGGATTAAATACTATGAGTAAAGTTGTTGTAATTTTCTCATTAGTAGTAGGTACAACATTCTGTATGTGGTTAGGTGACCAACTTACAGTTAAAGGAATAGGAAATGGTACATCAATATTAATTTTTGTTAATATAATTTCTAGAGTACCAACAACAATTGCTTCAATGATAACTCTTAAAGAGGCAGGAAGTGCAAGCATAGTTGAAATAGTATTATTTGGAGTATTCATTGTATTCTTATTAGCTGCAGTATTATTTTTCTCACTATCAGAAAGAAGAATACCTGTACAATATGCAGGGAAATTCGGTGGTGGAAATGCTGCAATGGTAAAATCACAATCTTCAAATATTCCATTAAGCATTATAGGATCAGCAGTTCTTGCTATTATATTCTCAATGTCAGTAATGGAATTTCCTAAGACAATAGCAACATTATTTGGTGGCGATAAAGAATGGGCAAAATGGATTTTAACTAATCCAACATGCGTATTCAATTCAAAGAGCTGGTCATATGCAGTAGTGTATGCAATTCTAACAGTATTCTTTAATTGGTTCTATACTTTAATTACTTTCAAGCCAGATGAAATGGCTGAAAACTTACACAAATCTGCTGGATTTGTACCAGGTGTAAGACCGGGAGAAGAAACTGAAAGATATTTTGAAAATGTTCTTAATAGATTATCATTCATCGGAGGTATTTTAGCAGCTATACTTGCTATAACACCAGTAATGATAGAAAATTATACAGCATTCCAAAATACAGCTTTCTCAGGAACCGCATTATTGATTGTTATAAATGTTGCATTAGATTTTACTAGACAGGTAGAATCACAAATGGTGGTAAGACACTATAAAGGATTTCTTAAATAGATAAAAAATAGATAAAAATGGAGATGAAGCCAGTGAAGATAGTATTACTAGGTCCTCCTGGAGCTGGAAAGGGAACACAGGCTAAATCAATCAGTAATAAATATTCTATACCCCACATTTCTACAGGAGATATTTTTAGAAAGAACATTTCTGAAAACACTCCTTTAGGGGTAGAAGCGAAAAGTTATATGGATAACGGACAATTAGTACCAGATGAAGTTACAATTAACATGGTTAAAGATAGACTTCAACAGGAAGATTGTAGAGCTGGATATTTATTAGATGGTTTTCCTAGAACTGTGGCTCAGGCTGAAGCTTTAAACAGTTTTCTTATTGAAAGAGGAGAACAATTAGATACTGCATTATTAATAAAGGTACCTAATGAATTCATCTTAGAAAGAATGACTGGTAGAAGAGTATGTCCATCATGTGGAGCAAGTTACCACGTAAAATTTAATCCTCCAACAGTTGAAGGAAAATGTGATTTGTGTGGAAGCGAAGTTATACAAAGAAAAGACGATACAGTTGAAACTGTAAAGGAAAGACTTGATGTATACGAAAAAGAAACACAACCATTAATAGATTTTTATGGTAAGAAAGAATTGCTTTCAGAAGTAGATGGTACTAAAGCCATAAATGAAGTTTTCAGAGGAATATGCGAAATATTGGGGAATAACTAATGATTATTTTTAAAAATAATGATGAGATAGCCCTAATGAGAAAAGCAGGCAAAATAGTAGGAGAAACATTGCTATTGCTCGAAAAAGAGGTAAAACCCGGTGTTACAACTGCCGAGTTAGATAGAATGGCAGAAGAATTTATAACTAAGCATGGAGCAAAACCTTCATTCAAAGGCTTATATGGTTTTCCTTCGTCACTATGTATTTCAGTTAACGAGCAAGTAGTTCATGGATTCCCAGGAAGCTATGTTCTTAAAGAAGGAGATATTGTTAGTATCGACTGTGGAGCATGTATAAATGGATTTCATGGAGATGCAGCTAGAACATTTCCAGTAGGAAAAGTTTCAAGTGAAGCTCAGAGATTAATAGATGTTACTCAACAAAGTTTCTTTGAAGGTATAAAACATGCAAAGATAGGAAATAGGTTAAGTGATATATCTCATGAAATACAAAGCTACGTAGAAGCAGCAGGTTTCTCAGTTGTAAGAGACTTTGTAGGACACGGAATTGGACGTAATGTTCATGAGGATCCTAATGTGCCTAATTTCGGTAAATCCGGTAGAGGTCCAAAGCTAGTTGAGGGAATGGTATTAGCTATAGAACCTATGGTTAATGCAGGAACTCATAAGGTAAGAACGTTAAAAGATGGATGGACAGTTGTGACAGCAGATAGTTGTTTATCAGCGCATTATGAAAATACAGTTGCAATTTTATCAGATGGACCTGAAATATTGACACTGATTAAGTAGAAAAAAGAGTGTTGCTTAGTTATAAATTTGCATAATACCATTGTGGTAGTGTTAATTTATACTAAGGTAATCATAGAGGTGAAAAATTTGCAAAACAATGACTTGATTGGAAAAGTAGTACTTTCAAAAGCAGGAAGAGATATTAATCATTTATATGTTGTTGTTAGGCAGATAGATAATGATTATGTATTGCTTGCTAATGGGGATACAAAATCAGTTGATATGCCTAAGAAGAAAAAGATTAAACACTTAATTATTTTAGAAGATATAGATGAAGAATTATTATCATCGATAAAATCATGCGATAAGAGTACAGATTTAAAGATAAAAAGATTCCTAAAAGTTAGAGGCATTGTTAAGGAGGGTTGATTACCTTATGTCAAAAGATGATGTTATAGAAATGCAAGGTACAGTACTAGAATCTTTACCAAATGCTATGTTCCAAGTTGAACTAGAAAGCGGACATAAGATTTTAGCACATATATCAGGTAAATTAAGAATGAACTTCATAAGAATTCTACCTGGTGATAAAGTTACAGTAGAACTTTCACCATATGATCTAACAAGAGGTAGAATTACATGGAGAGCTAAATAAGGTAGAATTACTTACTTAATATCTACCACAAAAGTAATATGAGGAGGGTTAGCTATGAAAGTAAGACCATCAGTTAAGCCTATTTGTGAAAAGTGCAAAGTTATAAGAAGAAAAGGAAAAGTAATGGTAATCTGTGAAAATCCTAAGCACAAACAAAAACAAGGCTAACAATCACTTTAACAGTATTATTTTGTAATAAATGATATTGACAATTCAGCAAAAGTCAAATATGATTATATAGTCGTTTAATTAATCGAAAATATTTTAGGGCGGCTGACAGTAGAATATAATACTCTATTGGCCTAAAATTTTAATATATATATAAATAAAATAAAATAACACATTTCAATTATCAGGAGGTGTAAATTTCAATGGCAAGAATAGCAGGCGTTGACCTACCAAGAGAAAAAAGAGTTGAAATAGGTTTAACTTATATCTACGGAATAGGTTTATCAACTTCACAAAAAATCTTAGCTACAACAGGAGTAAATCCAGATACAAGAGTTAAGGATTTATCTGAAGAAGAAGTTAATGAAATTAGAACTTATATAAATAAGAACTTAACTGTTGAAGGTGACTTAAGAAGAGATGTTGCTTTAAACATTAAGAGATTAATAGAAATAGGATCATACAGAGGAATTAGACATAGAAAAGGTCTTCCAGTAAGAGGACAAAAAACTAAGACTAATGCAAGAACTAGAAAAGGTCCTAAGAAGACAATCGCAAACAAGAAGAAATAGTAAGGAGGTAAGATAATGGCAGCTCAAAAAGTCAAAAAGACTAGAAGAAGAAAAGAAAGAAAAAACGTTGAGCATGGTGCTGCGCACATTAAGTCAACTTTTAACAATTCAATAGTTACTTTAACAGATGCAGTAGGTAATGCTTTATCATGGTCAAGTGCAGGTGCATTAGGATTCAGAGGATCAAGAAAGAGCACACCATTCGCAGCACAAATGGCAGCTGAAACTGCAGCTAAAGCAGCTATGGAGCACGGCTTAAAAAGTATAGAAGTTTATGTTAAAGGACCTGGTTCAGGAAGAGAAGCAGCTATCAGATCCTTACAAGCAGCAGGCTTAGAAGTAACATTAATTAAAGATGTTACTCCAATCCCACATAATGGTTGTAGACCACCAAAGAGAAGAAGAGTCTAGTCTAACCGTAATAGGAGGTGTAATTTAATGGCAAGATATACTGGCGCTACATGTAGATTATGTAGAAGAGAAGGTATGAAACTTTTCCTTAAGGGTGATAGATGTTTCACTGACAAATGTGCATTTGTTAGAAGAAGCTATGCACCAGGACAACACGGAGCTAATAAGAAGAAGATCTCTGGATATGGAGTTCAATTAAGAGAAAAGCAAAAAGCAAAAAGAATTTATGGCGTATTAGAAAGCCAATTTAGATCATATTATGAAAAAGCTGAACACATGAAAGGTATTTCAGGTGAAAACTTACTTAAATTACTAGAAATGAGACTTGATAACGTAGTTTATAGATTAGGTTACGGTGCATCAAGAAATGAAGCTAGACAATTAGTTACTCATGGTCATTTCTTAGTAAATGGTAAAAAAGTTGACATCTGTTCATACAGCGTGTCAGTTAACGATGTAATTACTGTATGCGAAAAGAGCAGAGGAACTGAAAAGTTCAAGACTTTCGCTGAAAACCCAAAAACTTTACCAGCTTGGTTAGAAGCAAACGTTGATAACTTCGAAGGAAAAGTTGTAGCAGTGCCATCAAGAGATGATATAGATGTGCCTGTTAACGAAACACTTATTGTTGAGTTATACAGTAAATAATATTAATATATTTGTTTTTATTAGAGAAATTTATCACAATATATGCAAATATAGAATCAGTTGCCCTCATAATAAGGTTGCCATTTATAATATAGGGAGGGTTTGTCAATGTTAGAAATCGAAAAGCCAATAATCGAATGTATAGAATCTAATGAAGATGGTACATATGGTAAATATGTTGTTGAGCCACTTGAAAGAGGATATGGTATTACATTAGGAAATGCCCTAAGAAGAATATTATTATCATCTCTTCCAGGAGTGGCACCAACTTCTGTTAAAATAGATGGAGTTCTACATGAGTTTTCTACTGTTCAAGGAGTTAAAGAAGATGTTACTGAATTAATTCTTAATATTAAATCTTTAGCTTTAAGAATGAACGGAGAAGGTCCAAAGGTTATTTATATCGATGCTAAAGGACCAGGAGAAGTTACTGGAGCAGATATAAAGACTGATGGTGATGTTGAAGTTGTTAATAAGGATTTACATATTGCAACTTTAGATACTGATGGAAGACTTTACATGGAATTAACAGTGAATAACGGAAGAGGTTATGTTACTCAGAACAAAAACAAGAGTGATGATCTACCAATTTCAGCAATCGCAGTTGATTCAATCTATACACCAGTAAAAAGAGTTAATTTTACTGTTGACAACACAAGAGTTGGTCAAATTACTGATTATGATAAATTAACTTTAGAAATTTGGACTAATGGAACAATCAGAATAGATGAAGCTATTA
>JAEWQX010000163.1 GCA_023399035.1 Bacillota bacterium
GAAATAATTTTTGATAATGAAAAGCAAAATACAGAATCTGGAGGAAGTGGATGCGGGTGTTCAGCAGTTGTGTTTACAGGGTATCTATATAAGAAACTTATGAAAAAGGAAATAAAGAAAGTATTGCTTGTTTCAACAGGTGCACTTATGAGCACGACATCATCACTTCAGGGAGAAACAATACCAGGAATAGCTCATGCAGTATCAATTGAAATGAATTAATAGAAAATAATTAAAGGAAGTGAAAATATAATGGATTATGTGCGCGCATTTATAGTTGGAGGACTTATATGTGTCATTGCTCAGATACTTATAGATAAAACAAAGCTTACAGCAGGAAGAATTTTAGTTGCATTTGTTACGTTGGGAGTAATTTTAGGAGCTTTTGGATGGTATGATAAGCTTGTAGATATTGGAGGGGCAGGAGCTACAGTACCACTTCCAAGCTTTGGGAACTCTCTTGCTAAGGCAGTGAAAAAAGAAGTTGATGAAATAGGACTTTTAGGTGCATTTACAGGAGGAATTAAAGGAGCAGCTGCAGGTATAACAGCATCAATTTTCTTTGGTTATTTAATGGCTATAATATTTAATCCCAAAACTAAGAAATAAGTATTAATGAACTTAGCAATAATACGAAAATGTAAATATAATAATTTTGCCTTTTATATAAATACCATTTATAATTATTAGGTGATATTTGTATTAAAGCAATGAATTCTTATTATATTTTAAAAGATTTAATAGATAAATTAAAAAGTATGTTTTTTCTATTAAACTTTTAATTTATAGATTTTAATACATATTGTGAATTATTCATAATAAATAAAGGGAGTATTTTAATGAAATAATTATATAAATAATTATTCAATCATAGGAGGATGGGGTTAGTTTTGGAAAGATACTGTAATAATACCTGGGCGAGGATTGTTCAACTGCTTAACAGTGATTATATTCAGGGGATGGATGAAAATAGGTGCCTGGCATTACAAAAGAAATATGGATTAAATAAGGTTGATGTACCAAGTTCAAATAAACTATATATGAAAATTTTCAGAAGTATAAAAGAAAAATATACTATAGTTTATATCCTTTCAATAATAATGATGTTTTACTTAGGAAATAGCATATGTGCATATATTGTAATAGGAATGCTCTTATTAAATATTATGATATCTATTGTTCATAGTATAAACAGAGATAGAGGAATAAGTGAATTATCCAGCCTTGAAAAAGGTGATGCAATAGTAATTAGGAATGGAATACAGCGTACTATAAAGAGTGAAGAACTTGTTGTAGGAGATATAGTCAAGTTTGGGAATGGAACTATAATACCAGCAGATATGAGGCTTATAGAAGCAAATAATCTGATGATAGATGAAAATCTAGTAACAGGAAGTAAGGTGTATAGTGAAAAATCTGCTGATATGATCATTGGAAGCGTAAGTAAGTTAAGTGAGATGAAAAATCTTGTGTTTAAGGGTACAGAAGTTAAAAATGGTGATGGAACAGGAGTAGTTATTTCAATTGGAGCATCATCGCAGTTAGGAAAACTGCTTTCAATGATGATATATTCGAGTAACAGGAAGCATAATTTTGGAAGTATGATTTGTGATTATTTTGGAAAGTATATTTTAGCTTATTTTGGAGTATTGATAGTGTTTTGTGTTTATGCAATTGGTTCTAATTCTGAAATAGCAAGAAATCATGCATCTATAGCATTATTTGCAGCAGGATGTTTTCCAATGATGCTAATACAGGTGATAGGTGCAAAAAGTATTGTTAAAAAATTTATGGATGAAAATATACATATAACAAACTTTTCAGTATTTAATTTAATCAAAGATGTTAATATTCTATTTTTGGACAAGGTTGGCTCCATAAGCAAAAAAGAAATGGAAGTTAAAAAGATATATATAAATAACGATATAATATCTACTGATGATCCTTATGTAAAAGAGATAACTTTTGATAGAATAGTTGAAATATCACTTATCTGTAATAATGGAATATTTAATGGACAAGATACCAGCAATGTAGGTGAACTTGATGAACTTGCATTTTTAAAGTATGCATCTAGAAAGAAAATTTATAAGAGTTCAGTAGATGCAAGAAATACTAAGATTATCGACATCCCAATGGATTCTGACAAGAGGTTTTCTACTGTTGTAACAAGGCTTAACAGAGGATGCAGAGCAAATTCAAGGGGAAATGTAGATGCAATTTTAGATGTGTGTACACATTTTATGGTTAATGGTATTGAAAGGGAACTTACAGAGGATATAAGATCTGAAATAAAAAGAATCGACATGAATCTTTCAATCGAAGGTATGATAACAGAAGGATTTGCATATAGAAACTTCAGCTATGAACCGACTAAATCGGAAAATATAGAAAGCAACATGGTTTTTGTTGGAATAATGGGACTAGAAAATCCACTTGAAGATAATCTTGAAATCAGTATGAGCAGAATTAAAGATAAAGGTATTGTTCCTATAATATTTACAGAAGAGAGCAAACTAAGTGCAATGACAAATGCAGCAAGGGCTAATCTTATAAAAAGCAAGAATCAGGTTGTAGCAGGAATTGAAATGGATTCTTTAAATCAAAGTGAATTAAAGGAATTATTGTGCAGAGTAAGAGTTTTCTGTAGAGTTACTCCAGAAATAAAATCAAAGATAATATCATTGTTCATTAAAGATGGACATAAGGTTGCTTCTACAGGAGAGGTAATTGGAGATTTACCTGCATTAAATTTATCAAATGTAGGAATTGCTAAGGGGAAAGCATCAGATATAGTCAAGAAGATATGTGATGTATATATTGAAGAAAATTATCTGGATGGATTTTTTAGACTGAGAAGATTCGCTAGAACTTTTGATAAGAATATCGACAGGGCATTTAAAACTTACTTTATGACACTTCTATCAGAGATTATAGTATTGCTTGTAAGCACTATAATAGGACAGGCAGATGCTCTTGATATGCGGACTGTCATAACTATAAATGGAGTGCTGTTCATACCAGTGTCGCTAGTCATATTATTGAGTGATGGAAGAGAAATCGGCACAAATATTATGATTTTAAAGAGCATGCTTTTAAGTACAGTTGCTTTAATTGCTCTGTATGGTTCAGAAGGAAAGGAAGCATGTATAATATCACTTGTAGTATTGGCTATGGGAAGTATCATATCTGCAGCATTTAACAGCAATGTTTCAGTTAGACGATTTTCAAATGAACTTCTTATGATTTTTATATCGCTGCTTATAGTGTTAGTATCTGTTTCAGCTATAATGCATTTTAATAATATAATAATAAGAGACATAATTGCTGTTGAATTAGTATTTTCAGTAATATTTTTCTTAGTGCTTGAAATTTTATGTAGAAAGTGGCAAAACTCATTAATGAGGTGAGTCCATGTTTTCTAAAAAGCTCGAAGAAGTTAATAATCCTATAGTATATATTTTTGGAGCAGTTGCAGTAAGCTGTATCTGCTATGGTATATATAGTGATTTTAAAGGACTTTCAATTTTTATTGGAGTCCTTTTTTTAACATATACTTTATTTTACTGTGGAATAAAATTTAATTTGTTCATGGTGTTATTTTTCCTTACAGGAATCTATATAAATAGTTCATATTATAAAGTACCACATTATATTGATAATGTAGTAAGGGTAATTGAGATAAATAACTATAATACAATGTGTAAAGCTGAAGGGAAAAATATTATCATTGATAGTAATTATAAGTTTACTGAAGGAAAAAGATATCATATTAAGGGTGAGGTTATGCATACAAGTGATAAATACAAGGGGATAGTGGGAAGCATCAAGCCTTATTATATACATGGAGAAGATGATGATTATCTGAGCAGACTTTATGAATTCAAGAAAAATATATCTATAAGACTCGAAGAAAATATAGGTTCAAGACGAACTGGTCTTATAACCTCTATGGCATTTGGTGATTCAAAAAACATTTATAGTGAAGATAAGGATGATATGAAAAATTACGGAATAATTCACAGCATATGCGTATCAGGTCTTCATGTTGCTATAGTATATGGCTTCTTGAAGTATTTCCTGGGCAATAAGATATCTCTTATATTATGTGCATTATATGTACTGTTTACTGGCTGCAATTATTCAAGTATAAGAGCATTTATTATGCTGTCATCTGTTGAGGGAGCAAAGATATTTAAGCGTAATAATAATTCATTGAGTGCACTTTCACTTTCAGCTTTATTATTACTTCTTTATAGGCCTTACAGTATTATGGAAATATCATTCCACTTATCATATCTGGCTACATTGGGAATAATATTGTTAAGCAGAAATTTAAATTATAAATTATATAAATTGCCTGATAAATTCAGGGAAACTTTAAGTGTAACGTTAAGTGCACAGGTTTTTGTATTTCCATATATGATGATTACATTTAAAGATTTTTCCATGAATTTTATAGCAGGTAATCTGCTGCTCATTCCATTTGTTAATATTCTTGTTGTATTAGGAAATCTTCTTATACCTGCATATAAAATAGCAGGGCTTTTTGATTTTATAAGCTATATATGCATCTATATAATAAGGCTTTTCGATGCTTTAATGAATAAAATGGATATGTATAGTCTGCCCATGTTTTATGGAAATGAATATGCAGCACATTTTTATTTATGGATGCTTTTGAGTGCATATTTTATAAAAAAGGGATATAAAAAGTTTATATATCTTCCTGCAATATCAATACTTGTAATTGCAGTATCTATGTATAGTCCTGTACTTAATATCAGATATTACAGGGAAGGTGCACTGCTTATATCGTATAGAGGAGATAGAGTTCTTGTATCATGCAGAAAGGAAATTGATATGGAACGTCTTTCAAAAGTTTCAAATGCAACTGAAAGCCATAAAATAGAAAAGAACATGAATTTTAAAAATAAATGCTATTTAAAAGTTGTAAAAAGTGATTATATTTTAAGGATAGAAGATAAAGAATTTTTGTTAAACATGTCTGGCAAAAGAAATTTTTATGATGATTATGATATAATAAGTTTTAAAGATGGACCTGTTAACAGGGTTTTTATTGTTGGTGGTGAATTAATAGAAGTATATTCATAAATATTAATAAAACATGAGAGGAATTTAAAATTGATTAATTACGAAGTTTATGAAAAAGATATAGAAAAAGGAAATGTAAAAAATGGATATGTATTCTGCGGTCTCGATGAAGAACTTATAAAAGACGGAATAGATAAGATAATAAAGAAAGAGATTTCCGATGATTTTAAGGACCTTAATTTAATAAGAATAGATGGAATGAATACAACTTTTGATGATATCGTTAATGCTTGTGAGACAATGCCTTTTATGGGAGAGAAAAAAGCTGTTGTAGTATATAGGGCAAATTTTCTTCAGGAAAAGTGTGACTCATCAGGTACTAAATTATATAATGAATTGAAAAAATACGTATCTGATATGCCTACATATACTATACTCATAATGTATTATTTATGCAAGGATAAAAGAGATAAGCCTAGTAAGAATAAGAAGCTTTTACCTATTGAAAAACATTTTCCTGTAGTTTTCTGTGATAAATTAAAGAGAGATAAATATATAAAAAAAGTAGGAGAGTTATTCAAGGAAAAGGGTGCTGAAATAGGAAGGACGGAACTTGCTTATTTCTGTGATAAGGTTCAAAATAACTTTGATATAATAAAGAGGGAAATAGATAAGCTTGTATCATATTGTAATGGACGTGATATTAAAAAATGTGATATTGATCTGCTTATATCAAGTTCTAGTGAAGAAGATATTTTTGATCTTGTCGAACTTATAGCTTCAAAAAAAATAGATAAGGCAATAGATATAATGAAAGAAATATTGTATAAATCAGATCAGCATATGCTCATTGTAAGTGCAGTTGAGAAACATTTTGCAAGACTTTACGAAATAAAAATTGGAATGTCAGAAGGTAAGAGAGCACCGCAGTTCATGTCGCAGTATAAACTTCCACAGTTTGTATGTGAAAAGCTCATGGCACAGAGCAGCAGATTTACAGAAAAGCAGTTATGTGAACTCGTAAAATTATGCGTGACTTCAGAAACTAAGATGAAGTCTTCTGGAGCAGATAAGAATATGGAAATGGAGTTTATGCTCATAAATACTCTTACAGTTAAAAAATAAAGCAGATTATTTCTGCTTTTTATTTTTATAAGAAATATAAAAGATATAAATTAAATTTCAAAAAGAAAGAAGTTTAATTTATAGAGTCCTCTTAATATATACTAGTCATATAGCTATTATTATGCAAAATAATAACCCACCTATAAAGGTGGGTCTATCAGATTATGCCATAGCGTTTAACTTAGCAGCTAATCTTGATTTCTTTCTAGCAGCCATGTTCTTGTGAACTACTCCCTTAGAAGCAGCCATGTCTAATGACTTAACTACTGATGTATATAAAGCTTTAGCTTCTTCGTTGTTCTTAGCTTCAACAGCAGCTTCAAACTTCTTTATAGCAGTTTTTAAAGCAGACTTTATCATTCTGTTCTTTAAAGTCTTAACTTCAGTAACTTTAATTCTCTTCTTTGCTGATTTTATATTTGCCATTCTTAATTCACCCCCTTAGATTTTTATAGGGTCTCATGCAGTTTTTTGGGGAAATCTGCGTACGAGTTCATATTCAACAAACCTTATTATAACATCAGAACTTATGTAATTCAAGTATTAAATTAATGTATAGAGGAAAAAATAAATTTAATCAAAAAATAATGATGAAAGCAAGTTGATGATTGGTAATTGAAAGTTGAAAGTTAATGAAAGCTGCAAATCACAACTATCAATTTTCTACTTTCAGCTATCAGCTAATGTAAGAGGTGTTTATATGATAAATGTAAGAACAGACTTAGCTATTGAAGCAAAGGAGATTTATTCACAGAAGCATAAAAATGAAAAGGACATTGATGGAATAGAAGTTATCAATGAAGTTGATAATGATATACGAGTTACAACTGTTAAGGTAAAAGATGAAAATGGCTCACAAAAAATAGGTAAGCCAAAGGGAGATTATGTAACTATAGATATACCTGATTTTACAGCTTATGATGGTGAAACAATGGATAGGGTGTCACAGGTCGTTGCTGAAATACTTGGCAGAATGGTAGAAATAGATGTGGAAAAAACAGTTCTCGTTGTAGGTCTTGGAAACTGGAAGGTTACTCCAGATGCACTTGGGCCAAAAGTGACAGAAGGGATAATGGTTACAAGACATTTGAAAACAGTAATGCCTGAAGTTATGGATGATTCAGTAAGGCCTGTATGTTCTATAGCACCAGGTGTACTTGGAATAACAGGAGTTGAAACTGTTGAAATCATTAAGGGAACAGTTGAAAGAGTAAAACCCGAACTTGTTATATGTATAGATGCACTTGCGGCAAGAAGAGTGGAAAGGGTTAATACCACAATTCAGATTAATGATACAGGAATATCCCCAGGTGCAGGTGTTGGAAATAATCGAAAGCAGATTAATGAAGAAAATCTTGGAGTGAAGGTTATTGCAATAGGAGTTCCTACAGTAGTAGATGCAGTTACCATAGCAAATGATACTATCGATATGGTTGTAGATTCATTAATGAACAATTCATCAAGTGGCAATGATTTTTATAAAATGCTCAGCTCATTAGATAAAAATGAAAAGAGTGCTTTAATAAGAGAAGTATTAGCATCAAAAGCGCTTGGAGAAATGATTGTTACTCCAAAGGATGTTGATTTAATAATAAATTCCCTTGCTAAAATAATATCGAATGGTATAAATATGGCAGTTCAACCTAATATGGATATGGAAGATATAAATAAGTTTATGAATTAGTAGAATAATTATGTAAAACGGACAATATAATATATCAATTGAAAGTTGGTAAGTTAAATATCAATTACCAACTTTCAACTATCGACTAAAAAAACTGGGGGGATTCAGGTGATATATACCGGCAATAGAGGAAGAAGAATTAATTCACAGAGAAAAATAAGAGGCAGACCTAAAGCTGGTATAGGATTAATTATTTTAATAATACTGGCTATTGTTTTTTTTATTCGTGTAATTGGCGTACTGAAAGATAATAAGGAACGTGGAGCTTTTGTCTACGTACAGCTTTTGAATATAGGCCTGCCTGTAGTAGAAAATGAAGTTTATGATGAAGGAACTTATGCTGAAAATAAGCTTTCAATAAGTAATGTATGCTTTGAAGCATTGGGAATTAAGGATATTACTTATGAAAAGATATTATCAAATGAATTGGCTATATTAGGAAGCTTGAATAAGGATAATTATGTATATGAAAATAAATCTAAAGAAAGCAGTATGTTTGCTTATAATCCATTTCAGGTAAGCGATGACAGTATCTCAAGAGAAACTTATGTGAGTGACAGTACAAATACTCAGATTTATAATCCAGCATTAAAGAAGACATTAAATGATTCAAAGCCGGAGGTGCTCATTTATCACACTCATACAAGTGAAAACTATAATGCTGACTATCCTGACAGCTTAAATGAGGAAACAAATGTAGTAGGTGCTGGGGATGTGCTTGAAAATGAGCTTAGAGATAACTATGGAATATCTGTAGTCCATGATAAAACTAATCACTGTGAATCATATGATGACAGTTATAAAAGGTCAGCAGAAACTGTTGACTATTATCTGAAGGAGTATGGAGATTTTAAAATAATAATAGACCTTCATAGAGATTCAGTTAATAATAAAGCAGCAACAACAACTGAAGTATATGGGATGAGTGCATCAAGGATTATGTTTGTAAATGCTAAGAATAGTACAAGATATGAAAAAAATAAAGAGCTTACAGAGAGGATATTTAATAAAACAGAAGAGCTGTTTCCAGGTCTTGCAAGGAAAATTTACACATACAATAGAGGCAAGAATGCTTTCAATCAAAGTAAAAGTGATGGGTGTGTGTTGTTTGAAATAGGTTCACATACCAATACACCTGAAGAGTCAAAAGTTACAGCAGAGTGTATGGCTAGAGTAATTGCTGAAATTCTAAATGGAAATCAATAGAGATAAGTTGACAATAGATATGTAATGAAAATTTAAAAATATAGTTATTATACTATTTAATAATGGGCTGCTGTGCTAAAAGATTAGTGCAGCAGCTTATTTATATTTGTGCGAGTTGTAAACTCAGCCTAGAAGAAATGGGGGGATAAGTTTAAGTGAATAATTAATTGTTTAATGGAAATACTTTAAGGTAATAGAATTTATGAGAAGAATAAGGGTGTTTAAATTGAAGGGATATTATAAAAAATACATATTGAAAAAGGCAGTACCTGTATTTATTCTGCTTCCTATAGTTGGGGCAGGTCTTATACATATAAACATAATAAATACTAAGACTTTATCGCCTCTTGGAAACACTAAGCAGAATTATGAATTGGTAAGTGGAAAATTTGGAGATGATTTTGAAAATTTTATCAAAGATGATTCATTTTTGAAAATATATGAGGATTCTGATAATAGAAAAGTAATCGTTCATATAGGTGATACAGAGTTTAAAATTTCATCAAAATCAAAAATAGTAGAGTATATTAAAGATAAAATAAACAACAATAAATAGTTATTTTTAGATAGTGTCAAATTTTAATAGCCTTTTTAAATAGATGTATGTTATAATTTAGCTGATTTAATTATAACGGGGGTGAAAAGCTAAACCTTACCCAGTTGAGAATTGAAAGTTGAAAGTTGAAAGTTTTATGAAGAAATTATTTCATAATTTCATTTAAATATAATTTAAAATTTCGCAGAGATTTTTTCATTAACTATCAATTATCAATTATAAACTATCAACTCATGTAAAAGGTTAGTGTATTATGAAAAGTGAAAGACAACAACATATCAGAAATTTTTCGATAGTAGCACATATTGATCACGGTAAGTCAACCCTAGCGGACAGATTACTTGAAACTACAGGAACCCTAACTCAAAGGGAAATGGAAGAACAAGTTCTAGATAATATGGAGATAGAAAAAGAAAGAGGAATAACAATAAAGTCTCAAGCAGCAAGACTTATATATAGAAGAGATGATGGCGAAGAATATATTCTTAATTTAATTGATACTCCAGGTCACGTAGACTTTAACTATGAAGTTTCAAGAAGTCTTGCAGCTTGTGAGGGTGCAGTACTTGTTGTAGATGCTACACAGGGTATTCAGGCACAAACTTTAGCTAACTGCTATTTAGCTTTAGATAATGACCTTGAAATAGCTCCAGTAATAAATAAGATAGACTTACCATCAGCAAGACCAGATGAAGTTAAACAGGAAATTGAAGATGTTATAGGGATTGATGCAGAAGAAGCACCTATGATATCAGCTAAAACAGGTCTGAACATAAAAGATGTATTAGAATCAGTAGTAAACAATATACCAGCTCCCAATGGTGATGAAGAAGCACCATTAAAAGCTTTAATATTTGATTCCTACTATGACAGCTATAAAGGTGTTGTATGTATTGTAAGAATTAAAGATGGAAAAGTGAAAGTTGGCGATAAGATAAAGCTTATGGCAACTAATAAGGTATATGATGTTACTGAAGTAGGAGTATTCACTCCAAGTGTACTTCGAACAGGTAGCTTAAGTGCAGGAGATGTTGGTTATATAACTGCATCTATTAAAAATGTAAGGGATGCTAGAGTTGGTGATACAATAACAGAAGCGGCAAGACCTACAGAAGAAGCACTTCCAGGATATAAACCTGCTATTCCTATGGTGTATTCAGGTATATATCCAGTTGATGGAGCAAAGTATGATGAATTAAAGGAAGCATTAGAAAAACTTCAAATTAATGATGCTGCATTAAGTTTTGAACCAGAAACTTCAATAGCATTAGGGTTTGGATTCAGATGTGGATTCTTAGGATTATTACATATGGAAATAATTCAGGAAAGAGTTGAAAGAGAATTCAATCTTGATATTATTACAACTGCGCCATCAGTAATTTACAAAGTAATAAAGACAGATGGAGAAGTATTAGAAATAACTAATCCTACAAATCTGCCTGAACCTACAGAAGTTGATTACATGGAAGAACCTATCGTAAGAGCTTCAATAATAACTCCAAAGGATTATGTTGGAGCGGTTATGGAACTTTGCCAGGATCGTAGAGGAACATATATAGATATGCAGTATATCGAAGAAACAAGAGCAGTTGTTAATTATGATATACCTCTAAATGAAATAATATATGACTTCTTTGATACATTAAAATCAAGAACAAGAGGATACGCATCCTTAGATTATGAATTTAAAGGATATACAAGAACAAAACTTGTTAAGCTTGATATCTTATTAAATGGAGATATAGTCGATGCGTTATCAATGATAGTTCCTGATGAAAGAGCTTACCAAAAGGGAAGAGGAATTGCAGAAAAGTTAAAAGAAATTATTCCAAGACAGATGTTTGAAGTTCCAATTCAGGCGGCAATTGGATCGAAGATAATAGCGAGAGAAACTGTAAAAGCTATGAGAAAAGACGTATTAGCTAAATGTTA
>JAEWQX010000058.1 GCA_023399035.1 Bacillota bacterium
GGATAAGCCCATATAAATACGAACTCATCCTGCCTATTAAAATTATATATATATATTATTTTGTAAACTTGTTATTTGTAAATCTAATAAATTATCTGTTATTGATTATTTAAAACAAGATCCTTTACATTATGACTTTCAAAAGCAACTGTTTCCTGTACATGCTGGTAAATCTTATCTGTAACATTCCATCTGTCTGGACAATTAAGTACTACAATTATTATATCCTTGCCGTTGTTGTTTACAGAAGATACAAGACATTTACCTGCCTGACCTGTATATCCAGTTTTAACGCCATTTGCTCCAGGTATCTTCCATAGAATTTTATTTATATTATTATAATCTCTTGTAAAATTATATTTATCCTTTGAAATAGATTTGCTTCCTACTACTTCACGGAATAAATCATAATCCATGCCCTTGCATGTTAATATTGCTAAATCATAAGCTGATGAATAGTGTTCACTGCTGTCTAAACCATGGGGAGATTCAAAATGTGAATCCAATATTCCTATGCTTCTTGCATAATGATTCATTATATCTGCAAATCCTTCTATACTTCCTCCAATATGTTCTGCTATTGCAATTGCTGCATCATTTCCAGACTTAAACATAAGCCCAAAAATAAGCTCTTTCAAGGTTATTTCTTCATTTTCCTTATAACCAACTTTTGATCCTCTTATGCTTGCAGCTTTTTTGCTTATCTTTACAGGAACATTCAAATCATCCTGCTCTATTGCAATAAGAGAAGTTAAAATCTTTGTTGTACTTGCCATTGGTACTATTTCATAAGCATTTTGCTCATAAAGCACTTCATGAGTATCTTTATCTAAGGCAATTGCACATCTTGCATTTACCCTGAAGTTTTTATCATCACTTCTTTTATTATTGTTATATGAATAAGAGCTATTTTTACTATTAGAGTATCCATAGACATCAATACTAAAAACTTGAGTAAATAAGCAGCTCAATAACAAAACTGCTGTAATCTTAATACCTTTCTTCATATTTATCACCCCTAAATTTACTTTTGTACATCGCTATCATTATTGTATATCATAAATAAAATTACTACTTAATTCTATTATCTCAATAAATTTATTTTTTAACCCTAATTATTGCTAAAAAAAAATGTTTATTTTTTATTTTTATGGTAATACTTATTGAATGTACTAGATTTGGAGGATGTATATGGAAATTTTTCTTACTCTTTTTATAATAATTATGTTTTTTCCTATTCCGCTTAAGTTTTATATATACTATTACAACAACTGTTACTTCGTTAAACTATACAATTTTACACTCTTTGATAATGCAGCTTTTAAAAAGAAAAAAGAGAATATAAAACACAAAGAATATAATCCTCCAATTAAAGATAAAGATAAATCTAAAGATAAGGCTTCAGACTTATTTAAGTCTATAACTTATCGGGATATTAAAGTAATCATAAATAAATTATCTAAGTTGAAGTTCAAACCTGTTTTAAATTTAAGTTCAAAACTGCAGTATAGTTTTGATGATGCTGCAAGAACAGCAATAAGTTATGGTGTTTTATCAAATATTCCTTCCATAATTTATTTTTGCATCAATATTATATTTAAAACAAAAAAATACGATTTCGAAATAATTCCACATTTTAATGATAAATTACTACTAAAACTTGAGAGTAAAAGTATAATCTTCATATCAATTGCAAACATTATTTATATGATGTTTATATTATTTATAAATTTACTTTATATAATGCTTAAAAATAGAAAAACAACTATACATAAAATATAAGGAGTGATTATCATATGTCAAATGAACAGCCAGTTGAAAATTTAATGCGAAGTACAATGGAACATTTAAGAGACATGATAGATGCAAATACAGTAATAGGTGAACCTATAGAAACGAAGGATGGAACATGTATAATTCCTGTTTCAAGATTATCCTTTGGTTTTGTTTCTGCTGGAAGTGAATTCAATTCTACACGAAAAGATGTAGAAGAAGGAAACTATCCATTTGGAGGCGGTACAGGAGCTGGAGTTTCAGTAAAGCCAATTACTTTCCTTGTTATAAAAGATGATATGGTTAGAATGATACCTATAGAACATGATACTGCTTATGACAGGATTATTGATAATGTTCCTCAGGTTTTAGACATGATCAAAAATTTCATTAAGGATATTTCATATAATAATATGAAGAAACATACTGAACATGACTGTGATATTACTAAGTGTAAAGATAATTTTTCTTCTGACAGCGAAGAAACTCCTTACCATTAATACTTATAAATCTGTTTTATTAGAAAGCATTATGACGTAAATCATACTGCTTTTTCTAAGTAATTTCTTCAAAATTCTGCTGCTTGTAAAAACTTTTATCCGTTATTATTTAACCTGACAATTTCTTTTTCAATTCATATACCTATAATTATATAATAAAAAATTGTGGAAATGCTGAATAATGCAGCACATCCACAATTTTTTATTCTAATCTAAGTCTTCTAAATTTTCATTTTTTATTTCTTCATATATTTCATCATATTCATCACTATTTTCTATTTCAACACTTGTAATTTCTTCTGTTTCATCCTGTCCAAATAAATCTAATGATGGCAGATCCTTTAAATCCCTTAAATCAAACTGTCTTAAGAATTCATCTGTAGTACCATATAATATAGGTCTTCCTGGCACTTCAAGTCTTCCAACTTCTTTTATAAGATCTTTTTCAACAAGTCTTAAAAGTGCACTTTCTGATTTTACTCCTCTTATTTCATCTATATCTATTCTTGTTATTGGCTGCTTGTATGCAATTATAGCAAGGCTTTCTATAGATGCCTGAGATAAAGACTGTCTCTTGTTTTTCTTTAACAGCTTTTGTATATATTCAGCATTTTCACCCTTTGTAACAAGCTGATATTTTCCTTTTATGCTTATAAGCTTTATTCCTCTTGTCTGAACTTTTTCATATGCTTCCATCATTTCTTCAATAATAAGTTCAACTGTCTTTGACTTTTCTTCAAGATGATTAGAAAGTTCATAAAGACTTAATGGTTCTCCGCTTGCAAAAAGCAGAGCTTCTATGGCTGATTTAAGTTCAGCTTTTTTGGCATCATCAATGAAAGGAATCTGTAATCCTTTAGTTTCCTTCAAAAATATCACTCCTTTCAATAATTATCTCTGTAAAACTACCGTTCTGGTATACCTTTACCATTCTCTGTTTTATCATTTCAAGTAAAGCTAAAAAAGTAACTATAGTTTCAAGCTTGCACTCACTTGTATCTACAAGTTCCTCAAAATAATTTATCTTTTCGTTTTTCATTCTGTTAATTATATAGTTTACTTTATCTTCAATTTTATATTTATCTACATAAATTTTCTTTTGAATAATATTTCCTTTATTCTGCCTGTTATTATAGATTTCAAGAAGATTATTATATATGTTGTATAACTGAAGTAAATCAAGATTCTTAAGGACATCCTCATGGCTTCCTTTCTGCTTTACTTCTTCAATTATTTCAGGTTTTTTCCCATAAACGTCTCCAGAACTTATGTATCTGTCTTTAAAAAAATTAGAGACACCCTTTATCTTTTTATATATAATAAGCTTTTCTAAAAGATTCTTTTCAGCATCCTCTTTATTTTCCTCTTCCTTCTTAGGCTTAGGCAGTAAATGTTTAGATTTTATTTCTATCAAAGTAGCTGCAACTACTATGAATTCAGATGTAATTTCCAAATCCATTTCTTTCATTTCATTAAGATAATTAAGATACTGATTTGTAATTTCATATATCTTAACATTATATATGCTCATTTGATTTTTTCTTATTAAATGCAGTAATAAATCAAAAGGGCCTTCAAAATTATTTATTTTAATCTTTGGAAGTTCCATTCACTCACCTCCGCTTTTCAATTTTAATAACTACATATATTAATAGTTTTTTATCTTAAGATTAGTAATAAATATATTCCAATTGACGGCCAATCTTCAATGATAAATATCACTTAAAGGTTATGGCCATAATACATCCATCTTAAATTTCTAAATAGAAAATAATAGCGGGAACATTGATTTTACCATATATTTAACAGTGCTTTACAAACACATATATATAATAACAATTTCTAATAAACAAAACAAGAAAATATCTCATTTAAACCAAAGAAACTGAGATAAATAAAATAACCTATTTATCTCAGTTTCTATAAGAATACTATTTGCAATTATCTTCTTTTTTTGTTTCTTCTTTTTCCTTGTCACCAAACAAATGTGTAATATTGTATTTAATGTTGGTGAAGATATTGCCTTTCTTTATATTTCTGTCGCAGTAAATTGTTACTTCTCCTATCTTTTCATTGTTTAGATAAATTTCGCACTTACCTACAACATCGCCTTCCTTATATTCCTTTTGAAGTTCGTCAATCACTATCTTCTTTTCAATTTCATCTTTGCAGCCTTTTGGAATTACAGCTGTCAAATCTTCCTGAGCCTTTGCCATAAAGTATCTGTCTGTCTGTTCATTCATATAAACTTTATCCACATCTTCATCTTTTGAGAATATCTTTTTGCCTTCATATTTTGAGAAACCATAATTCATGAGTATAGATGCATCACGATTTCTTATTTTATATGTTGGTGCTCCCATAATAACTGAAAGCATACGAACTCCATTTCTTGTTGCAGTAGCGCTTATACAGTATTTCGCTTCATTTGTAAATCCTGTTTTTAATCCGTCACATCCATCAAAGAAACGCACTAGCTTATTATGGTTTACAAGTTCTATTGGAGACTTACGTCCTTCAGTAATTGTATCCATATAAGTTCCTGTATATTTTAAAACTGTTGGATGTTTTAGAAGTTCTCTTGACATCTTTGCTATATCATTGGCTGTTGATAGATGTCCATCTGCTGGCAAACCATTACAGTTCTTAAATGTTGTATTGCTCATTCCAAGTTCTTGTGCTCTTTTGTTCATCATTACAACAAAGTCACTTTCTGTTCCACCTAAGTATTCTGCAAGAGCTACTGCTGCATCGTTACCAGATGCTATTGCAACACCTTTTAAAAGTTCTTCAACAGTTCTGATTTCACCTGTATCTAGAAGCATTGTGCTTCCACCCATCTTCTTAGCATTTTCACTGCATGTAACCTTATCATCCAATGATATCTTACCACTGTCTACAGCTTCCATTGTAAGAAGCATAGTCATGATCTTTGTAACAGATGCAGGTGCAAACTTTTCATCTGCATTCTTTTCAAAGATAACCTTTCCAGTACATGGTTCCATTAATAATGCTGACCTTGCTTCTATCTCATTGCTGTCACCTTTTGAATTATCACTGCTGTTTTGAGGTTTTGTACTATCCTTGACTTCATCAGTTTTAGCTTTTATTTTTGAATCTTCATCTTTTTTCTTATCATTTGTTTTAGAATCCATTTTAACTTCATCTTCTAAAGTCAAAGTTAGACTTGAATGTGCTGCTGAAGCACTTATTGGTATCAACAAAAAAGTGCAGATAAATATCAAAGTTAAGGCTGTAATTCTTTTAAATTTTCTTACGAAACTTCTTTTCATGTTATTTCCTCCCTTCAGAATTAGTGTTACCATAAGAGAAAATATTATCACATTGAATATTAAATTTCTTTCATACATATTTGGTATAAATATATCCATAAATTAAAATAACTTACACTAAAAACAATTATTAGTGTAAGTTATCTCCAAAGTATAACTCATATAAGGTTCATTCAATATAAACCTATAATAATATCAACTTTTATTGACTTAGATTTCATGTTATCTTTTTTATAATTCTATTTATATAAATCACCTGATAATAATTCTAACTTTCGTAAGTCTTTTATCAAATATGATTTTTTCTTTTTTTCAATAATACCTTCATTGCAGAATTTATTCAATGTCCTGTTTAAATGCCTATAACTTGTTCCAAGAAGCTCTGCAATTTCATTATAGCTTCCTTCAAATTCAAATTTACACTTTTCATCAATAAAAGCGCATATGTAGCTTGCCAGCTTGTTTTCCAGACTGTATAAAAGATTAATTGAACTGTTTGTACTGCTTACACTGATTTTTTCTCCAAGATACTGGCATATATTTACAAGAAATCTGCAGTCATTTAAAAGCTTTGTGCGTACTACATCAAAACTTATTGCTATTCCATAAGTCTTTTCAATAGCTTGTACTGTACAATCTGCAGTATTGGTTCGTGTAAACTCCACATCCCCTACAATTCTAAAAGGTTTATAAAAGCATATGAGCATGCTCTTTCCATTAGCCATGTTCTTGCATACCTTTGCTTTTCCCTGGACTATAAAATATAAACTGTTAAGGCTTTCACTTTCCCTGCATATAAATTCATTCTTGTCCCACGATATAAGCTCCATATATTCTTTCATATCTTCACTAAATAAGTCATTTATATGAAACTTTTCAATATAACTCATCAATAACTTATCATCATTTATTTTTATCAATTTAAACTCTCCATAACTATTCGATTTCTAAATCTAATTTCTGCTTTATTATAACCAATTATATATCTTAAAAAAGTTTGATTTATAAATAATATTTATTTTAACATATATTATTAAAGCAATACATATTAAGTGTAATTTATTGAATCATATATAAAATCCAAATTTCAACTTATACAGCTTCAGTTTTTCCTTATATAAGTACTGATATTTTTAAAATTGATTTAATGATGAATAATATTCTTTGATCAAATCTAAAAAATATGACATATGTCCTATAATAATTTCCTATTTATAACTTAAACTATATTTAGCTAAAATAATCAACAAAGGAGAACTTATGTATAATTTTTTATCACTATTAATCGGAATATTAATTGCAGTAATGGTTGCCTTTAACGGAGAACTTTCTGGAAATGTGGGCAATTATTCATCTCTTGTAGTAATCCATGTTATTGGATATATAGTACTTGTATTATTGATGTTTTATAAAAAAATCAAAATTCCATTTAAAATGACTCTGCCATTATGGCTTTACAGTGCAGGTGCAATAACAGTTGGTACAGTACTAATCAATAATGTGGCATACAATGCAATAGGTGTATCACTTCCAGTTGCTCTTGGACTTTTAGGACAGTCCTTGACATCACTTATTTTTGATCATTATGGTTTTCTTGGAATGCCTAAAATTAAATTTAACAAGAAGAAAATCATCGGTATAATAATTATCATTATAGGTGTATGTGTAATGACTTTCTTATAATGAAAAATTAATTTACTTAAACTAAGACATAAGATAAAGGAGAAAATCAATGCTTTATATATTATTATCTATCCTTTCAGGTGTAATTATTGTAGTATCAAGAATCCTCAATACAAAATTATCACATGAAATAGGACTTATTGAATCAAGTTATTTCAATTATCTCACTGGTGCAGCCACATCTATAATATTATTCTTATTTGTAGGTGAACAGTTTACACTAAACTCATTTAAACATGTACCATTCTATGGATATCTTGGAGGTATACTTGGAGTTATTATTGTAATTCTCAACAGTGTTGTAAGCCCTAAGCTTTCGGCTTTTTATGTAACACTATTAATATTTATTGGACAGCTTTTTACAGGAATCGCTATTGACTGGCTTATTTCCGGTATTCTTCCCTTAAGTAAGATTATTGGGGGTATTATAGTTGTCATAGGACTATCTTATAACTTATTTATAGATGCAAAGGAATAAACATTAAGGCAACATGCATAAAATATATAGTAAATAAATAATTAATTTCTTATATTTTTTATGCTTTATCTATAAAGTCAATATTCATAGTATATCTAAAGTAAAATTTATAAAATCTTTAGATAATCCTATATAATACTTCAAAAAATAAAGAAATGCTTCTTTTTCAAGTCATAAATTACAGTATTTCTTTATTTTTTAAGATTAATTGTAAACTATATCATTTTGATTTTGTAGACTGTTGATGTAAAATAGTAGTAAGAATTGAGAGATTGTATATGGGAGGCGATTATATGACAAAAATTAGTGAAGCTTTAGAAAGAGAATGTTTAGAAATACTCATAGATCAAAATCCTATGTTAGGCAAAGATTCAATAATTGCATTGCTGGATGATATTAAAAATAATGCCATTAAAAATAACCGTATTGCTAATTTAAAAGAAATAATCCTCAATCACAAATATTAGTTTTCATAAAACACTTATTACTTAAAGTAATTTTTATCACAGCTATTACCCTAGTTAAATTTTAAGAAATATTTATTGTAATACGGCCGCCTTTTTTGAGGCAGCCTTTTTATTTTTCATAAGTACTATTATATATTCTCTACATAAATCATTGACTTTTTAACATACTGAATATACTATTACACATATGACTTAATTATTATGTGCAGTAATATTAAACCCTGCATGATAATTATTAAAATTATAATTAAACGTAAACATAATTTGGGAGGATAAAATGGCTATAAATAAAAATAAAAATGGAAACTTCTTTTTTAATAATGCTGACAAGAGCAACAAAAACTTTATGTACAGCAATCTTACAAGGGCTAACTGCTATAACTGTAACTTTTCTAACTCACATTTTGAATTTACAAGCCTTAGAGGTGCTCATTTTAAAAAATGTAATTTTTACAGAGCAAATCTTAAGGGCGCAGAATTTATAGGTTCAAATTTAAAGGGAAGCAAATTTAAAGAAGCAAAGTTTGAGGATACTATTTTTGAAGGCGTTAATTTAAATGGTGCAGACTTTAGCAATGCAAAATTTAAGAATACAATCTTTGTAGGATGTGATTTGAGTACAGCAAAAAACTTAGATATTGATAATAAGAATATAAGAATATTTGAATCTATGCCAAAATTGACCATGAGCGAAGAATTAGAAAAAGTTGCTAATAATGCTATGGAAAATGAATTCATAAAGAAATCCAGAGTCTTAGATACTAAAGATGGTGATTTAAACGGCCTATCTTTTATGATTTTAAGTGAAAAATTTGATGAACCTACTCTTATTGAAGGAATGCATTATATAAAACTTGAAATAGATAAGGATTTCCATACATTAAGTTACATAATAAGATTAATTGAACATATGTATGACACTCCTGAAGAATAATACAAAAAAGCGGCTGTGCCCGCTTTTTTTAGCTAACAGTTTTATATTCAGGAATTTTCAGACATTTCCTTTAATGTATCTCCTGTAATACGATATACAGTCCAGTCATTCATTGGTTCTGCTCCTAAAGACAGATAAAAATCAATACTAGGTTTATTCCAGTCAAGACACCACCACTCAAGGCGTCCGCAGCCACGTTCAACTGCAATTTTAGCTAGCTGATTAAGTATCTTTCTGCCATAGCCGTTTCCACGATACTCTGGCAGTATAAATAAATCTTCTAAATATATGCCTGCACGTCCAAGAAAAGTTGAAAAGTTATGAAAAAATAATGCAAAGCCTATTTCCTTCCCATTCAATACTTCAAATATTACTTCTGCTTTTTTCTTTTCAAATATCCACTCATGCAATAGTTCCTTTGTCGCAACAACCTGATCAGCCATCTTTTCATATTCAGCTAACTCTTTTATAAAATATAAGATCAACTCAGTATCTTTCTCTTCAGCATATCTAAAATATATTTCTCCTGCCATCTAATCAGCTCCATTCTCTGTTTTTCATTTTATATATTTTACACTTTACTCTCTAACCATTTTCTATTATTGGTTAATTATAATACATTTACCAATAATTTTAAACATTTGTTGATAAAAAGCAGCTTCACCATTACTCTTCACTTCTTGCTATGTGAATGTTATCACAATCCCATTACTAAGTTAGTTTCATGTACAATAAGAAAAAACCCTCACCATAAATTTTATAGAGAGAGTTTTTTCTTTTTTATATATTTATATTATTGAAATAATATTAAGCAAGTTCTGCTTTTCCAGTATAAAGCTGATGATATCTTCCTTTTTTAGCCAATAATTCATCGTGATTTCCTCTTTCGATTATTTCACCTTGTTCAAGAACCATTATGGCATCAGCATTTTTAATTGTGGATAACCTATGGGCAATAACAAATACTGTTCTTCCCTCCATCAATTTATCCATACCTTGAGAAATAAGCTTTTCTGTTCTTGTATCTATTGAACTTGTAGCTTCATCCATTATTAATACTGGCGGATTTGCTACTGCTGCCCTTGCAATTGCAAGAAGCTGTCTCTGACCTTGTGATAATCCATCACCATCGCCAGTAAGAACTGTATCATATCCATGAGGAAGATATTTTATGAATGAATGGGCATTTGCAAGCTTTGCAGCTGCTATAACATCTTCCTTTGTAGCATTTAAGTTACCATATCTTATGTTTTCTTCAATAGTTCCAGTAAATAAATGTGTATCCTGAAGGACTATTCCTATAGATTTTCTTAAGTCATCCTTCTTTATATCTGTAATATTTATTCCATCATAAGTTATAGTACCTGAGTTTATTTCATAAAATCTGTTTATAAGGTTGGTAATTGTAGTCTTACCAGCACCAGTTGAACCAACAAAAGCTATCTTTTGTCCAGCTTTGGCATATAATGAAATATTCTTTAATATTGTCTTAGATTCATTATATCCAAATACAACATTTTCAAATATAACATCACCTTTAAGAGGAATCAATTCACTTCCTTTTGGAGCTTTTCTGTTCTTCCATGCAAAGTTTCCAGTATATCGGTCAGTTTCCTTTAAATCTGAACCATTTAAGCTTACTGAAGAAAGAGTTATAGTTCCTTTATCTACTTCTTCTTCCTCATCTAAAACATTGAATATTCTCTCTGCTCCTGCAAGTGCAGCAAGTATTACATTTATCTGCTGTGATACCTGTTGTACAGGCTGAGTTATCTGACGTACATATTGAAGGTATGCAACTAATGAACCTACGTCAAATAATCCGCAAATTGTCATAATTCCTCCTACACAGCATGTTACTGCATAGTTTATATGAGAAAGGTTTCCAAGAGCTGGCATCATGAACCCAGCAAAAGTTTGAGCACCAGTTGACGCTTTTCTAAGCTCTTCATTTAATTCTGTAAATTCATCTATTGCCTTATCTTCATGGCAGAATACCTTTATAACCTTTTGTCCTTCTATCATTTCTTCAACATAACCATTAAGTTTACCCATATTTTTCTGTTGTTCACCAAAGTACTGTTTACTTTTGGCACCAACAAATTTCATTATTAAGAACATTATTCCTAATGTACAGAAAGTAACAAGGCATAAAACTGGACTTAAAACTACCATCATTATTATTACACCAGCAAAAGTAAGTCCTGATGACAATATGTTTGTTACACTGTTGTTTAATGCTTCATTAATGTTATCTATATCATTAGTATAAAGACTCATCAAATCCCCATTAGTCTTCATATCAAAGAATTTTACAGGTAAATGTTGCATTTTATTAAATAAGTCTCTTCTTATATCCTTTATGGCATTTTGTGATATATGTATCATTATCCTTCCATAAGCTAATGAAGAAAGCGCTCCAACTGCAAAAATCATACCTAAAACTACAAGCATCTTTAAAAGCCCTGAAAAATCACCTGGTATTATGTAATTATTTATTATAGGCTTTAAAAAGTATGAACCTGCAATCATTGCAAATGAGCTTATGATTATGAATACAAATACAGAAGCAAGCATAAACTTGTATTTTCCAATGTATTTAAATAATCTTCCTAAGGTCTTCTTAAGGTTCTTAGGCTTCTGCCCGCCCTTTTTCATTCCTTTTTTTGAACTACTCACGTAAACCAGCTCCTTCCTGTTGAGAATTGTACACATCAATATATATTTCACTATTCTTCATAAGCTCATCATGTGTACCTACTGCTGAAATCTTACCATCATCCATAACGATAATCTTATCTGCATCACATACAGAATTTATTCTCTGTGCAATTATTATCTTTGTTGTATCCTTTAAATCTTCTCTAAAGGCTTTTCTTATCTTGGCATCAGTTGCTGTATCAACTGCACTTGTACTGTCATCCAGGATAAGAACCTTAGGCTTCTTTAATATTGCTCTTGCAATACATAATCTCTGCTTCTGTCCACCAGATACATTTACTCCGCCCTGTCCTAAATCCATGTCATATCTTCCTGGAAGTCTGTCTATGAATTCATCTACACATGCTATCTTACATGCTGCTTCTATTTCTTCCATTGTTGCATTTTCATTACCCCATCTAAGGTTATCTATTATGCTTCCAGAGAATAATGTGTTCTTTTGGAGAACCATTGCAACTTCATTACGTAAAGTTTCTATATTATAGTCCCTTACATTAACTCCGCCTACAAGAACTTCACCATTATTAGCATCATATAATCTTGGAATAAGCTGAACAAGGCTTGTTTTTGCAGAACCAGTTCCACCTATAATACCTATTGTCTCACCACTCTTAATATTAAGAGATATGTTTTCAAGATTATACTCATCACTATCATCTTCATATTTAAAGCTTACATTTTTAAATTCAATATCACCATTTTCAACCTTTGAAACCTTCTTTTCACCATCTGCTATATCTGGCTCTTCTTCAAGAACTTCAATAATACGCTTAGCTGAAGCAATTGAACGTGAAATCATCATAAGTGCCATAGCAACAAGCATTAATGATATAAGAATCTGAGTTGAATATGCTATAAAGCTTGTAAGTTTACCAACTGTTAATGTATCAGCATATATCATATGACCGCCAAACCATAAAATTGCAATAACCGAGCTGAATATTACAATCTGCATTATAGGCATTGAGAAAACCATAAGCTTGAATGCTTTAGATGATGTCTCCTTTAATTCATCATTACCTTTTTGGAATTTTTCCTTTTCCTTTTCTGCTCTTACAAAAGATTTAACAACACGTACACCAATTAAGTTTTCCTGAACAAGTGTATTCATATTATCTACTCTCTTCTGCATCATTCCAAATAAAGGTCCAACCTTTTTTACAAGTGTTCCTATTGAAATAACAAGTATAGGAAGTGTTATTGCAAATATTACTGCAAGCTCTTTGCTTATTCTTATTGATAAAACAATAGCAAATATAAGCATAACAGGAGCTCTTACAAGAAGTTTTACTCCCATAGTAACTGAATTCTGAACTGCTGTAATGTCTGTCGTAAGACGTGTAATTAAAGATGCAGTGCTGAATTTTTCTATATTCTTAAACGAGTATTTTTGAATTTTTTCAAATTCTGCTTGTCTTAAGTTAGCACCAAGCCCCTGTCCAGCTATTGCTGCAAACTTAGATAAAAGTATCCCAAAAGTAAAGGATACAAGTGCCATGGACACCATCATTATTCCCAGCTTAACTGTATATGACATATTTTGTGACGGTATTGCTTCGTCTACAATTTTAGCCATTACAAGTGGAATCAATAATTCAATCATAGCTTCTAGAGCTGCACATGCTGCTGCAAAGCCTAAAAACTTTTTATACTTTCCTGAATAGGAAAATAATTTTTTTATCATTTGTTTCACCTCTCCTTAAAAATCATACACCAGCTTTTTATCATCTTCCATTGTTCCTATAATCTTAAAGAAGCTTTGGCTGATAAAAACATAGCATACTATCTATTATCATAATAAAGCTCAATAAGAGCGCCTATTTGATTAACTTTTTAATTATTCTCCTAAATTCATTAATATCCTGTTGAGAAGCTTCATGAGAAATTCTGTCTCATCTTCTGAAAATCCCTTTAAAATCTGCTTTTCTTTTTCATTTCTCATATAATTTAATGCATATTCTGCAAACTCTCTACCTTTATCAGTTAAAACATGACACTTATATCTTCCATCATCCTTACAGCATGATCTTGATATGAGCTCTTTCTGCTCAAGTCTTTTTACCACACCAGTTACAGTGGGATTTGTAAGATTTAAATGTTTTTCAATGTCCTTTTGAAATATATTTCCACTATTTCTATGAATAAATAAATATATAAGAACATTTGCCTGAACACCAGTTAAATTATATTGCTGCAATTCTCTGTTGACTTCTTTAAACATAGCATGAGCAATGTGCTGGATGAGACCTCCGATAACAGGCTTATCTTCACATGTCCTCATCATTATCATCTCCCTGTCTATAAATACATAGCATACAATGTATTGTAAGTTGTACAAATAATCTTGTCAATATATGTCGGATTTTCAACAAACTTTTAGTATAACATTTAAGAATTTCTACATTATTAAAAAAGAAGACATCCACACTATGGATGTCTTCTTTTGCTTAGAGAACATTTTATTTATATTATCTGCCATATTCAATTTTTATATTACATGTTTTTAGCTTTGCATTCCTCTTTCATAGCTTTCTACCATTCTTTTAACCATTTCTCCGCCAACGCTTCCGTTCTGCTTTGAAGTAAGGTCTCCTTTGTATCCATTAGCATAATCCTGTAATCCCATTTCAGAAGCTACCTCTGTTTTAAATCTGTTTAAACCTTCCTTTGCTTCTGGTACTAAATGTCTATTACTATTATTTGAAGCCATAAATAGCTACCTCCTTAATACTAATTATTTTGTACACTAATATATTAACCACATAAAAAATTAATACTCTATAAAAATATTAGCATTAATAGAATTTACAGCTTCTAAATGCATAAATGTTATCTATTATCAACTTTTTCTGGATATAGGTCATGATTCATCATTCTATATTCAGCCATCTTTTCAAATTTAGTTCCTGGCTTTCCATAATTGCAGTATGGATCTATGCTTATTCCGCCTCTTGGAGTAAATTTTCCCCATACTTCAATATATTTAGGATCCATAAGCTTTATTAAATCCTTCATTATTATATTCACGCAGTCTTCATGGAAGTCACCATGATTTCTAAAACTAAATAAGTATAATTTAAGGGATTTGCTTTCAACCATTTTTATATCTGGTATATAGCTTATATAAATAGTTGCAAAATCTGGCTGTCCTGTTATTGGACATAAGCTTGTAAACTCAGGACAGTTGAATTTTACAAAATAATCATTGCTTGGATGTTTATTTTCAAAACTTTCAAGAACTTCTGGATTATATCCATAATCATATTTTGTTCCTTGATTTCCAAGAAGGGACAATCCTTCTAACTCTTTATCTTTTCTTCCTGTTTCATTCATGTTTCTTGTCTCCTCATAAGTGTTTTTAATTATATTTCTGTATCAATTATTATTTTATATAAGTATTATTTCATATAAGTGAACTGTCACTTATTAATTACATCGTGATTTTTTAAATTGAATGTTGTTATATAGTTTATCACTCTTTAAAATCCTCATTGAATCTATAAAAGCAAGTCATTTTATATTGCTGTAACAACATTTATTTATAAAAAAGCTATATGATAAAATTCACTTATATTTATGTTATGCTAAATACCTTTTTACTCATTCTTCTATTTTTAATATTAAGCTTTTTTCTTTGATTTAAGATAATTTTCAAGTCCTCTTTTTCTTAAAATACATGCCGGACATTCACCACATCCATCGCCAATTATTCCGTTATAGCATGTAAGTGTCTTTTCCCTTACATAATCAAGCTTTCCAAAATCATCTGCCATCTTCCATGTTTCTGCCTTGTCTATCCACATTAAAGGAGTATGTATTACAAAATCATAATCCATAGCAAGATTCATAGTTACATTAAGCGACTTTATGAATACGTCCCTGCAGTCAGGATATCCACTGAAGTCTGTTTCACAAACTCCAGTTACAATATGCTTTGCACCTTTTACCTTAGCAAGAACTCCTGCAAAAGTAAGGAAAAGCATGTTTCTTCCTTCTACAAATGTTGATGGTAGTTCACCATTTTCACCCATTTTTATTTCAATATCATCTCTAGTCAATGCATTAGGTGCAAGCTGATTTAAAAGCCCCATATCTAAAATATGATGCTCAACTCCAAGTTCCTTGGCAATATTCTGTGCACATTCTATTTCAAGCTTGTGCTTTTGATTGTAATTAAAAGTTACTGCTATAACTTCATCAAAATTCTTAAGTGCCCAAAATAAACACGTAGTAGAATCTTGTCCACCTGAAAATACAACAACTGCTTTTTTATTCATTTTTCTTCTCTCCTAGCTCTGATTAAAATTATTATTTTAAAACCATACTATTTGTAAGAAACTAATGTGACTGAAATTATTTTATTCTATAGATTATTATCATCTGAAAGTTTTGCTAATCCTCATTTATGATTTCACATTGTTTAAAAAATCTTTAAGCAAAACAAAAATGACTTTTTATATTCAGCCGATGTTATTAAAATAGACATCAAACTGAAATAAAAAGTCATTTAAAACAAACCTAAATTTCAAACTTTATAATATTATAAAAAATATAATAAATAATTTCAATTTAAATAGCCTAGTTTTATTTAAGGACAGGATGGTCTAAATGAACTGTCCATATTTAATTTATCTTGTAATTATATCATATTATCACATATTAATCAAATAAGGTATTTAAAATACAGGTATATTCTTTCTTAAATACATTAATACTAATATGATAAATCAGCATATTTTAAATATTAAGTTTCATATTAATTTTTTATAAGAAGAAGTGCTTCCTGTCTTAACATTGAATCTTCTTCAAATACCCCTGTAAATGTAGTAGTTGTTGTCAATGTTCCAGGCTTCTTTATTCCTCTTGCTGTCATGCAGCTATGTTCGCCTGTTATGATTACTCCAACATCTTTTGTTTCAGTAATAATTGATACAATTTCTGCAATATCAGCACCTATACGTTCTTGAAGCTGAAGCCTCTTTCCAACCATATCAGCTATTCTTGCTATTTTGCTTAATCCTATTATCTTTTTCTTTGGAATATAAACAACATTTACCTTCATATTATACATTAATGCAAGATGATGCTCACAATAGCTATGTATAGGTATATCTCTTACGATAACCATATTATTATGTACTTCTTCAATACAACTTTCTTCTTCAAAAGTTGTTCCAAACATTTCTGCTATTTCTTCATTAGTATGTGTCATTCCTTCAAAGACTTCTTCATACATCTTTGCAACTCTCTTTGGTGTATCTTTAAGCCCTTCTCTGTCTGGATTATCTCCAAGAGCTATTAATATTTCTCTTATACATTCCTGAATCTTTTCAGTATTTATTCTTTTTTTCATATTTTATACCCCTATTCTTCTTACAAGCAATTTTATCTTAAGTCATATAAATATATAGATTACAAAAATTCATATACTTAGTAATGCAATAAGCTGATGCCATTTTCATTTATATTTTATATATATAAAAATTATAACTACTAAGTCCTGCATGAAACAGTTTATAGACTTAATACATTAATAATCTGCCTATTCCTTATTAAAATCAATTAAATTGTAACACATTTAGTCAACAATATAAACCATATGCCATTAATTACTTGCTTTCCCGAAAAAATTCTCCGTAAAATATTCAACTATCAACTTTCAATTCTCAACTCTCCACTAAACTGCTAACTGTTAACTCCTAACTTACTTTGGCATAGCCTTGTGCCTGCAGCGATTACCCCCGAAAACTGTTAACTGTTACCTCTTAACTCTTAACTATCTAAACTCCTCTTGCATCCTTATCCCATATAATTTTATGAAGCTGCACCTGAAGCCTTACCTTATTCATATTATTGCTTTTCATAAATTCAACCATTTCACTCATTTCCATACTTCCTGTAACAGGACTTAAATATACAAGGCACTTCTCAGCAAGATCATATTCCTCTATAAGCTCATGTGCTTTTACAAGATCATCCATGCTTCCTACTACAAATTTATAAACATCCTTTTGTTCAACACATTTTAAATTATTGTAATTCATCTTTCCACTCATTTTGCTGCTGGGAAGCTTAAAGTCAACAATATAGCTTATATTACCTTTTGTATGTTTCTTTTTGAAAGGTTCAATATCCACGCTTCCATTAGTTTCAATATGAGTATTTAAATCATCATCATTATCAAGCAGACTTAATAATTCATCTATATTTTCCTGAATTAAAGGCTCTCCTCCAGTAAGAGTAACATTATTCACCTTATTCTGCTTTATATATTCATATATTTCTTCTGCACTCAGCGTTTCACTTATATTATCTTTTTTCCATGAGTAAACTGTATCACACCAGTCACATCTTAAATTGCATCCCTGAAATCTTATGAATGTTGCAAGTTCTCCACTGCTTGGCCCCTCACCATCTACTGACAAAAATTTTTCTATTATATTAAACATTTTAATCCCCCACTCTATGCTGTATATATCTATTCTATTCACTGTAAATACAGCTATTGTTTGGAGTTTCAAAAAGTTCAACTTCACATACTGAAATCCCCATATCTTTAAGTCTGTAAAAAATATCTCTAGACATTTCTTCAGCTGTAGGTCTATAATCCACAAAATAAATATCAAAATTATTTGGAAGCTCTCTTAGCTTTTGCGCAAGATTTCTTCCTTCTTCATTATTTTCTATAACAAGCTTGTGATCAAAAGTATTTTCTATAACCTTCAGTGCATTTTTAAAATTAGAAAAATCATCTACCATACCTCTGCACTGTCCTTCTTCGTGTAATGTTTCACTTCCAACTTTAGCTATGAGTCTATATCTGTGTCCATGTATATTGGAACACTTTCCATTATATCCGCTCAGATAATGAGCCATATCAAACTGCACTTCACTTTTTAACTTAAACATTGATAATCTCCTCTTTCATCATATAAGTTTAAGCTGTTAATCCATAAATAAATTTTTAAAGTATCTTATATATCTGACATTATATATTTCTGACTGAATAAAATATTGAATTACAAATAAAAAAAGCTGAAATAATTAAACTTCAGCTTTTCTCTATTATCATAACAAAATATCTATATAAAAAAATCTGCTTATTATTTTCCAATAATAAACAGACTATCTTCAACTAAAAATTTTATTCAAGATCAATAGCCTAGTTTTGTTTAAGGACAGGATGGTCTAAATGAACTGTCCACTATTAAATTACTCTGCCATGATATCACATTTATTATATATTTGCAATGTCCATATTATTAAATATCTATATAAAAGTAATGGGACAAAATACTATAAAGATGATATTTCTTAATGTATCTTATTATGCTATAATAAGCATTAACGTAGTAATTTAAATATATCAAGGAGGTCTTTTTTTGGAAAAGAAAACAGGAATTGTGCATAAGTTTGCCTACAGTTTTTATAATTTCAAAGCTTACAAAGAATTTTTATCACAAGGATTATTGAGAGGTATTTTTTATCTTTTTCTTGTGTCAATATTATTTTCAACTTTAGGCAATATAAGTACATTAAGTGTACTTAATGATGATGTTACAAGATTAGAAAACAAATATGTAAAAGAATCCCCTGAATTTGAACTTAAAGATGGTGTGCTTTCAATAGATTCAAATGAACCTGTCATTTATAAATATACTGGTGATTCACCTATATTGAATATTCTTATAAATAATTTCACTATAGGAGATGTACTTATTGCTGATACTAGTGGGACAACTGATGTTTCTGCACTAGATGATTATTATAGTGGTACATATATTAATTCAACATCTATCTATTCTAAAAAGAATGGTGAAATGATTGGAAGTATCAATTTTTCAGAAAACAGCTCCTTAGCTTTTACAAAAGAAACATTACAGCCTTATTTTTCAATATTAAAAGCTGCTTTTGCATTTTCTATTTTAGTAGTAAACCCAATACTTGAATTTTTCAATAATCTGGCTGCTGTGTTTATGATAGTAGGACCAATGACATTGTTATTCAGTAAGAACTTCAAGGAAAAACTAAGCTATCTTCAATGCTGTATTATTGCAATGTATTCACTTACACTGCCACTTATGCTTGAATCATTAGCTACTATAACAAATATATTTTCTTCTGAATTCGTATTTGTATTCTACATAGTTTCCTTCCTTTACAGTTCACTTGCAGTAAAGAATATAGGTTCAACTAAGAAAATAGATACTGTACTATAGTTATTTTATAATCTAAGTCTATGATAAAAGTTCAGGCAGATATCCCAAAAGATATCTGCCTGTTATTTTTTGCAGTTTTACATAAAGATATAATCTGCATATATACTGTAAACTTTAATTTTAATATTTTAGTTTTCAACTCAAAACCTTAAAGGTACATATTGATTCCATTAACTTTCAGGTATTCATGCTTTTCCTTATAATCAGGCATAATGCTTTCTACTCTATTCCAGAAATTCTTGGAATGATCCTTATGTTCAAAATGGCACATTTCATGAACAACTATATATTCAACCACATCTTCCCTTGCCATGCTGCATCTCCAGTTGAAAAGTATTGCATTCTTTCCTGTACAGCTTGCCCAACGTCTTTTTTGTTCCTTTACCCTTATCTGTGTCACCTTATCTTCAAAGCAGTTTTCATATAGTTGTATCTTTTTCTTTACCAATTCCATAGTTCTTTCCCTGTACCACTTTTCCATTGATTTTTTGAGGGTTTCCTCATCACGAGTATTTGTATATATTATAAAATGCTTGCAGTCATAAGGGCTTCTCAATGTTTTTCCTCCAAATAAGACACGTATATTCTTGTATGATTCATTATATATTATGTGAACAGGATACTCATTTCCAAGATACATAAAAGTGCTTCCATTTTCAAATTTTCTTTCAATTTTCTTTTCTGTTAAACTTATCATCTCATCTTGTTTTTCAATTATCCACTCTGCCTTTTCTTTCACAAGATTAATTATCCTATCCTCTGAAGTCCTCATTGGTGCTATCACTGAAACTCTGCCTTCAATATCAACTTTTATGCATATACTTTTTCTCTTTCTTTTTATAATGTCAAATTCTACGACCTTACCTTTATATTCAATATTCATAAATTCACCTTATTTTCTATAATAAAACTACTGATTTTTATATATTCATATTATAATCATAAAAATTTAAGCATACAGCTATTTATTATTTCCATTCTATAATAAGTACTGAAAAATATCTATTTGTTTTCTAATTTTTAAAGAAAAAAATTCCCAGCAATAATACCGGGAATTTATCATAATCATATATTATCATTTTTTAATAGCAGTATTTGAGAAGTAAACTTATAAGTATAAATACTAAACTGACATATGTTTTCTCAAAACAAGCTTTCTATTTATAATATCCATATCTATCTTCCTAATATGACAGCTCCCTTTTTAGGAATAGAAATTATATTAGTGCATTTGAAATTAGATTTAAATCTATAAGAGCTATATTTATCAACCAAAACATTCCATATCCCTTCTGGAAGATGAAGCTTTACAGATTCATTATTGCTATTATATGCAACATATAATTCTTTCCATGGAGCATGATCAACATCATTTTTTAAGATGTAGCATACAACATTTTCTATGCCTGTTTTTATAAACTCTACATTATTGACAGAATCCTTATTATTAATATAAAGATTTTTTATTTTTTTTCTTATTTCAATTAATCCCCTATAGTAATTTACAAGTTCCTCATATTCATATGCCCTATTCCAGTCCATCTTGTTAAGCTCTGGAGATAAATTATAGCTGTTATCCTCTCCCTGCTTTGTTCTTGCAAATTCCTCTCCTGCCTGGAAGAATATATTGCCCATACATGTAAAGACTATTGCAGCTGTAAGCTTATTGATTTCAATCAGCTCTTCATCTTTTTTCAAATAATCTTTTTCTTCTTTCATTGTTTCAATAAGCTTATCGTACAAAGTAAAATTATCATGTGCTGACACGTATGAAATTATTTGTGCTGGAGATTTTGGGTTGTATTTTTCTGAATTATCGCAATAACATACTACACTGCTTTCAATCTTCTTTTCAAAATCTGTTCCTCCATTAACAAAACCTGGTACTTCACCATAAAATACATGTCCCTTTATAGCATCACGAGTATCATCACAGAATATTCCTATTCCTTCATCAAGATATTCTATATTCTTTTTCAAAGCAGGTACAGCATTATCCTCCATATTTGATGGACCTGCACTCCATGGCTCACCATACATTAATACATTTTTTCCATTTGGAAGCTTATTTAATTCAGCTCTTATATCATTCATCAATTCTATATTATGAAGACCCATAAGGTCAAATCTGAAGCCATCAATGTGATATTCTTCAGTCCAGTATAATATAGATTTTTTCATATACTGGCCAAACATATATCTTTCACTTGCAGTATCATTTCCACATGCTGAACCATCACAAAAAGTTCCATCTTCATTCATTCTGTAGTAATAATATGGTACTGTTTTTTGAAACCACGAATCTAGTGAATATGTGTGATTGAACACAACATCCATTATTACACGTATCCCTGCTTTATGAAGAGCAAGAATCATTTCCTTGAATTCTTTTATCCTAATACTTCCGTCATATGGATTTGTAGAGTATGAGCCTTCAGGAACGTTATAGTTTAATGGATCATACCCCCAGTTAAACTGCTTATCATCACCTTTTTCATCTACAGAACCATAGTCAAAACAAGGCATGATCTGTACATGTGTTATGCCAAGATTCTTTAAATAATCAATTCCTGTCTTGTGGATTCCATCATTATTCAAAGTAGTTCCTTCTTCAGTAAATGCAAGATATCTGCCTCTATGTTCCTCACTTATTCCACTGCTTTTATCATATGAAAAATCCTTTATGTGAAGTTCATAAATTACTGCTGCATCATAATTCTTAATTCCAAAGGTATCATCTTCAAATCCCTCTGGATTTGTATCCCTTAAATCTATAACCATGCTTCTTTGTCCATTTACTCCACAGCTTACAGCATAAATATCTGCAGTTCTTTGTATTTTTCCATCCACTTCTATATCATAATCATAATAAATCTTATTTAAATCTCCACTTATTTCCTTGACCCATACTCCTTTTTCTGCTTTTTTCATTGAATACTGGCCAAGGGTTTCAGCATTATCCTCTTTGTCACTCCCAGTTCTATATAAATTCAATATTACCTTTTCTGCTGTTGGAGCCCAGATCTTAAATAACGTCTTTTCCTTTGAATATGTTATTCCAAGATCATCTTTATCATAAAGATATTTTTCCTTAAACTCATCTGAAGAAAAGTATTTTTTATACTCTAAAGGTGTCATTTTAAACAGCTCCTCCTTTACTTTCAAGCAAATAATAGACTTTTAATATTTCTGCAACGCTCCAGGCTTGAGCAAAGCATCCTTTGGATATAGAAGGATTCTTTCCATCATAAATCTCAGGAAGCTGTCCTGCACATCCTTCCCTTAAAGCTGCTTCCATAACCTGAAGCTGTGATTTCACCATTTCAACTGCTTTATCAGTGTAATCATGTATTCTTAAATAAGAAGCATAATATGCACCAAGAGGAAATACCCATACAGTACCCTGGTGATATGCCATATCCCTTTCAAACTGACTTCCGCCATAAAATCCCTTAAATTCTTCGTCATCCATTTCTAAAGTCCTTAATCCATATGGAGTATACAGCTTTTGAAATACAGTATCTAATACCTGAAGTTCTTTTTCCCTGTCAAGCATTGTAAAGTTCATTGAAAGTGCCCATATCTGATTGCACCTTATCTGATTATCATGATTCTTATTCTTACTCCTGTCATGTTTATCTTTTCCTAGTGAGATAACATCCTTTAGGCATTTCCTTTCTTCATTCCAGAATTTCAAATTGAAGCTTTCTTTTACTTTCTCTGAAAGCTCCCTGTAATCTTTAGTACTGTATCCAATGATAAGTGCTAATTCATCCATAATTCTTAAGGAGCTATACCAGTAAGCATTTATTTCAACAGGCTTTCCATGTCTAGGAGTTGGCAGTACATCATCAACCCTTACATCCATCCAAGTAACCTGATCAAAATCCTTTCCTGCACATATGAGTCCATCCTCATCCATAAAAATTCCAAAATCTGTTCCTTTTCTATACCAGTAAATTATCTCCTCCATGACAGGATATACTTCCTTTATAAAATCTATATCTTTTGTTATCTTATAATATTCATATAGCGTATTTATAAAAAGAAGTGATGCATCTGCTGTATTGTATAATGCCCTGTTACTGCCTTCAGGGAATAAATTAGGCATAAGGCCATTTCTGCAATAATGCATAAAAGTCCTAAAAATGCTCTTAGCATTTTCAAACTGCCCTGTGTAAATACAGCATCCTGCAAGAGATATCATCGTATCCCTGCCCCAGTCTTCAAAGAAAGGATATCCTGCAATAATTGATTTTCCATTTGTAGATTCACGGTTTACAACAAACATGTCAGCACTCTTTGCAAGGGTTTTACCCACTCTGCTCTTTAAGCTGCATTTTTCAGCAAGATTTTTTCTATAAATTGAAGCTTCTTTTATTATGTTTTCAGCACTTTCCTTAATTTCATTCATGCTATAAATAATATAAAACTCCATATTTTCTTTTGAAGGAACATTAAAGCAAATCCTGTGGTTATGAGCTGCACATCCGCGGCTTTCCCTTCCATCACGCTCATCATGTGAAAAATATAAATCTTCTTCATATTCTGTATCATAAAATTCAATCTTACCATCAGTCTTATAGTTTAGAAACATATCATTGCTCTTAATTGAATTTTCATCTGTGATGAATGCCTGCCCTCTGCTCAATGTGTGTCCCTTTGGGACAAATTCCATATACGGAGTTGCTTCAAATCTTATACTGCTGTCACTACAGTTATTTATCCTGTATACTACTGCAATCGTATTTTCATTCTGCTTCATTGCTATGGTTTTCTCTATCTGAACTCCACCAGCATTATATATCCAATGTGGAAGGTCTTCAAAAGAAAACATGCTTTGATATTCATAACCTCTTCTATTTTTCTCTGAATCTATAAATTCCTGAGTTGATAAATCATATTCTTTATTATCTACATACAGAATTTCACCTAAATTTAAAATCATGTTGTATCTACTGTTAGGCGCTTTTATAGATGCCATTAACAATGCATGATCATTTCTTGCGCTTGATCCAACCATAGTCAGAGATGAAAATCCGCCAAGACCATTTGTAAGTAGATAACAGTTTTCCTGCCTTCTTTCCATACTGCTCCAGTCAGTTTTTCCATAAATAAATTTCATAATATACTCCCTTCTATTTATGTTTTTCTTCAGACTAAATTTCCTCAATAAAACTAAAATGTACAGTTAACAATAAGATGTTAAATATATGCTTTAAGTCATATCAAGTTGAAAATATATATATATTAATATCTATTTTCATACTAATTTTTCACAGGTATTTTCACACTTTCAATTGTTAATTGTACATTCACATAATAATTATTTAATTTCCATTTCTGCTTTTGTTTATTTCTTCACGCACCTCATCCGTTATCTGCTTTCCGCCTTCTCTATACCAACTGTCTACAAACTGGTCAAAGTAATCTATAGGCTCTTCACCTGTTATTATTTTTAAATAGGCCTGTTTTTCCATATCCTCAAGCTTCCACCATACCTTTTCCATAGTTTTTGTCTGATGGTTATAAAAATATGTTTTTACGCTCTTTATATTAGAATTATCCAGCAGTCCTGCTGCAGTTATACGCGATGTATATGCTGCCCAGTCTTCAGGTGTTGAATTTTCTGGATCCTCAAGATATCTCTTTACCTGTTCATAATAAGAATATTCTAAAAGCTGAAGGCATCCGCTTTCCATATCTCCATTCAATACTGAGCTTATATTTTTATAGCATTTTGTAAGTGCATCAATATAATCGATATTTATTCCTAAAGGACGTGCTGTTGGATCAACATTATCTATATAGTATTCCTTTATTTCTCTTGCTGAATCATTATTGCTGTTAAAGTAATCAAATAAGACACTTGATATCTTCATAATTATTTCAGGATGCTCATATCCTTTTCTAACAACTACATATTTTGTATTCTGGTTCTGCTGACAGAATCGTGTGCTTCCATCATCTGATGTAGGAATAATATAAGGCTCCCACTCTGCATTCTTATCTTTTTTTACGCAGTCCATAAGCGGATTATTAGGCGCCCACCATAGGCTGAAAAATGACCCACAGCTTCCATTGACAATCATATCCTGGATATTCTTCTGAGTTCTTAATAAAAACTGACGGTCAAGAATTCCTTTTTCATATAGTTTATTCATATAGCTAAGTGCATTTTTTGCCTTATCTGTAACAGACCCATAAACTATATTTCCATTATCATCCTCAATCCACTGTTTAGGATAAGCATTATATTTAGAAAAGATAATATCTGTCTGAAACATATAGCTGTATCCATTTTCACTTGTAATTTCTGGTACACATGCAAGCCCTATTGTATTTCCTGATCCATTTCCACCTGGGTCTTTTATGACAAATTCATTTATTATATTTTCTACATCTTCAAGAGACTTGGGAGGCTCAAGATTTAACTTGTTCATCCAATCTTTTCTAAGCCAAATCATATTTGGACCTGCATCTATATTTGTCTCTGGAAGTGCCATAAGCCTTCCATTAAAAGTTGAACCTTCAAATATATCACTGCCATAGCTGTTATAAATATCTTTTATTCTGTCACTTGCACACTTTTCATAAACATCTGAAAGATCCTCAATCATATCTTTCTCTACAAGAAGCTTTAAATAATCATAATTATCTACGAACATAATATCAGGAATATTTTCTTCAGATATAGCCATAGTGACCATATTATCATAGTTTCCATCATTCTCTTCAAAAACATCTTTATTTTGAACATTTATTTTTTCTTTTAAATATCTTGTAAAAGCATTATTTTCATATGTATCTCCCTCAGGCATGTTAGAATTGTTGGATCCCGATATTTTACCTAATGTATAAGTAACTGTTTCAGGATATCTTCCAAAAGGTGTGGTACATGCTTCATAATATTCCTTATCCATATTAAAATTTACTGCCGTAATCTGTGAATTATCAAAGCACCCAAGTAAGCTCTGACAAAAATATAGTAACATTAGAAGCAGTAATATAACCTTTTTCATGTAATTCCTCCTAATTTATGAATTATATACTATTTTTATCATAACCTAAATGGATGCTTCAAACAACTTTATTTTAGCCCTTAACTGCTCCAGCATTACTTTCCATGTAATATTTCTGTACTGAGCAGAATAATATAGCTATTGGTATTGAAACTAATACTGCACCTGCTGCAAATCTTGTGTAGTAGTTAGTTATATTTTCCTTTGTAAGCATGTTCCACAAACCAACTGAAACTGTGTAATACTGTGGTTCAGAACCTGCTATAACTTTTGCAAATATGAAATCAATCCATGGAGCCATAAATGACTGAATAATTGTTTGTACAATAATTGGTTTTGATAATGGTATTATTACTTTTAAGAAAACCTGCCATTTTGTACATCCATCAATGATTGCTGCTTCATCAATTGCTTTTGGTATTGTATCAAAGAACCCTTTTGCAACATAGAATGTAAGACATGATCCTCCAGAATATACAAGTACAAGAGAAACAAGCTTAAGAGCTCCTGTAGTAAGACCTACACCTTTTAATATATAGTATACAGCTATCATAGCCATAAATCCTGGGAACATTCCAAGTATTAAAGCTATATTCATGAATCTCTTTCTTAATTTAAATCTTAATCTTGAGAAAACATATGATATTGATAATACATAAAATGAAGAAAGTATACAACTAAAAATAGCTACTATTAATGTATTCCAGAACCATAGTGGAAAATTAAACATATCAGTTTCTGTAAACAAACGCACATAGTTATCAATTGTATATGATTGTGGTAAAAATGTTGATGTATATGCACCTTTTTCTGCTCTAAATGATATAAGAACAACCCATACTATTGGAAGTACCCAAATAACTGATAAAACTGCTAACAATAAATGTACAAGAGAATTGGATATAAACCTTTTTGTCTTCATTATTGGAATCCCTCCTCATTTTTGTAAGAACCAGTTCTTCTATATACAACTAATGAAGAAACTGCTGAAATTAAGAATATAATTATAGCTATAACTGCACCTAAATTATAATCTTTATTATCAATTGTAAGTTTAAATAACCATGTAACAAGAAGGTCTGTCTTACCAGCTGTCATCTTATAATAATCCAATGTTGCTGGAAGTCCTCCTGTAAATAAGTAAATTACATTGAAGTTATTTATATTTGCTATAAATGTACTTATAAGTGTTGGTGCTGTAACAAATAGCATATATGGTAATGTTATATGAATGAATCTTACAACAGTACCAGCTCCATCAACTTTAGCTGCTTCATATAAATCCTCAGGAATATTTTGAAGAATTCCTGTCATTGTAAGCAATGTAAATGGAATACCAACCCATATATTTACTACAATAACTGATACTCTTGCCCATGTTGCATCTGTTAAAAATGGAAGTGATGAACCTGGTGCTATTATTCCTAAATTTCTAAGTAATACGTTAACTGCACCTTCTGGCTGTAACATTGTACTCATTATCAATAATGATACAAACTGTGGAACTGCAACAGATAAAATGAAATTGAATCTCCAGAAAGATTTAAATCTTGTACCTTTACGATTGATTATCATTGCAAGAATAATACCTAAGATATAGTTTGTAAATGTCGCAAATATTGCCCAAATAATTGTCCATCCCAAAACTTTCCAGAATGTTGTTCCAAGTTCACCTGAAAAACTTAATACCTGTTTAAAGTTTGTTAATCCAACCCATGTAAATAACTGTCCTGGTGGCTGATGGTCTCTATCATAATTTGTAAATGCCATTGTAGCCATATACACTAAAGGCATTATTGTGAAAATCATTAATGACATTACTGGTAAAAATAACAATGTTCTATGAACTTGACTATCTAAATATGCTGTCATTTCTTCCTTAAATGTAGGAATATATTCATTTCTTTCCTTTTTAAGCTGCGCCTTATAAGCTGACTTCATATTAGCTCTCCAGATAATTACAAATCCCATAATAACAAATATAGTTATAACACCATAAAGTAATATAAGCATTGAATTATCACCCTGAACATATTCATACACTTGAGTTTTTTCATTGAATACTTCTCCAGTTGCATTAGTTCCTAAAGTTGTTAACATAGAAAGCGCTCCGCAACCGCTTGCAATCATTTGGAATATAAATAAAACTTCACATAATAAAAATAGAATTCCTTTTACAAATTCTTTTCTAGCAAAGTTACCAGCTCCTAGTATAATCATAGAAAGCTTAGTAAATGTATCTCCATTTTTAACAGCATTTTTAACAGTATATTCTGTATAAAATTCTGATTTAATAGTCTGTTTTTTTGCTTCAGCCACTGTATTCCCTCCTTCTTTATTTTAAGGAGTCTAATAAAGACTCCTTAAATTTAAAATTACTTATTTATTGATTCACCCATTTGCTTTGTAGCATCTGCTGCACTTTCTAGAGTTACATCGCCTTGAACAATTGATTTACCTAAAGCTTCCATTGGTGTCCAGAAATTATTCATGTTCTTAACTAATGGCTGAGTAACTGAAGCTTCATTAATTTCTAATGTTTGTGCTGCTGCAACTGGATCTGCTTTTACTTCTGGCATTTCTGTTACTGATTTCCAAGTTGGAGTATATCCTCTTACTGTAAAGTGAAGTTTTTGTGATTCTTCTCCACCAAGATATGCTGCTAAAGCAACAGCTTGTTCCATGTTCTTACATGTTGGGTTAACACCAACTACCTTACTTCCTGCAAAAGATTTTAATTGTTTTTGTTCTCCAATTAAAGTTATTGTTGGAAGTTTAGTAACTCCAAAGTTATCTCCTAAATATTCTTTAATAGCTGCTGCATCCCAGCTTCCTGAAACATAAGCACCTAATTTTCCATCTTTGAACTTAGAAAGTGAAGCTCCATCAGCATTTGCTGCTTCACAGAAGAATTTAGGATTATTCTTTAAATTAACTAAGTATTCTGTAACTTCTGGATGATCTCCAAAAGTAGTTCCACCTTCATTATCTGTTCCATCTGGTCCAAACAATTGTCCGCCTGCTGCATAGAAGAATGCTGGTGTATACCAAGAAATATTTATAGTACATGAGAAGTTAACAACTCCATCACCTAAGTCTTTTCCCATCATAGTATCAAGACTCTTAACTTCTTCTTCATTATACTTGCTCTTATCGTAATATAAGAAATAAGTATTTGGTGTATATGGTATTCCGTAAACCCCATCATTATAAGTTACTGTACCTACCATTGATTCACTGTTGTTTGCTTTCATATCTTCAACAGCTTTTCCGCCAAGCTTTGCAATTGCTCCAGCTTCAACTAATGTTGGAATCTGGTCATTTGCAAACATATAAACATCAGCTGTCTGATCAAGGTCTTTTAATGCTTCTTTTGCTACATCTCCTTCTGACATAACACCATAATCAAAAGTTATGTCCCATTCAGGATGAGCTTCTTTAAATTTGTCACATAAATATGGAACTATACCATTTGGATACTTATCTGATGGCTTCTGGTCTTCTTGTGGTGCCCATACCTTTAAAGTAATTTTTCCTCCATCACTTCCTCCTGCTGCTGCCTTACTATCAGCCTGCTGACTGCTTGCTCCGCATCCAAGCATGCATGTTGCAGCAATAGAAGCTGATAAAAGAATTGATAACATCTTTTTAACTTTCATTAATGTTTCCCCCTATTTTCTACGAAATGTTAAGTGTATTTTTATAACATCTTAACAATATCTTATTTTAAGTATTTATGAAATCGTATTCCTGACTACAATTTAATTTTATATTTTATGAATATTATGGTAAATATAAAAATTCTTAGAAATATATCACTTTTTAATTATCTTATAAATTTAACGGAATATTATACAAATCATATGCAAAACATATTTTTATCATATTATTCAGATAAAAATTAATTCAAATATAAAAGGAGTTTGTGCACCTATTAATCAATGCATAAACTCCTTTGTATTATATTTACATTATTTTTGAGCTGGAATTCTTACTATCATCTTTGTACCTATTCCAATCTCACTTTCAATCTTTATTTCATATTCTGTCCCATAATATAATTTAATTCTTTCATTTACATTTCTTACACCATACCCCTTTGAGTTTTCTGTAAGTATCGTATCTATTTTATCCTGCTCCATACCAACACCATTATCAGCTACGCTCAGGATAACATCATTTTTATCAAGATATCCTGTTATTGATATCTTTCCTCTTCCTTCCCTTTTTAAATCTATACCATGATCTATAGCATTTTCAATTAAAGGCTGCAGAAGAAGATTTAAAATTTTATAATCCATGATTTCATTATCAATTTTAATATCAACATCAAATTCATAATCATGCATCATAAGCTGAATGTCTAGATAAGACTTCATGTTCAATATTTCATCTCTCACATAAAGTATATTCTTTCCCTTATTCAATGCTGTTCTATAAAAAGAAGAAAGGCTCAGTGTTATTATGCTTATTTCCTTTTGGTCAGCTTCTATTGCCATCCAGTTAATAAGAGAAAGACTGTTATAAAGAAAATGTGGATTAATCTGGGCCTGAAGTGCCTTCATTTCATAATCCTTTTGAATAATCCTGCTCTTATATACGTCTTCTATAAGCGAATTAATCTGATTTATCATCTTTCCAAACCCTCTTACAAGTGTACCTACTTCATCCTTACTACTGCTCTGTACAATTATTTTCATATTTCCATTTTCAACCTGTTCCATATTTTCTCTTAACTTTTCAAGATCACTTACCATATGCTTTGCAAGCAATGATGATATAAAGAAACAAATAACAATAACAAGTCCTATGATCATAATAGATCTATAAAGCATGAAATTAATATTATCATATATAAGGATTACAGGTTTATATAAAACAACTGTCCATGTTTCAGTATCAGATGAGCACTCTACTATTGAATATTTATTTCTCAATGATGTATTTTTTTGTGTTAGATACTCATCATATGTCAATTCCATACTGCTATTATCATCATCAAAAACACTATATTCAAAAATTTCCTTGCCATTTTCATCAATTATGAAAATCCCATAATTTGAATCCTTCATATTTTTAAATGATTCAAAAAGCTTATTATAATCAACATTAATATATAGTGCTCCAATGGATGAATCTGCCTGAAGCGAAGGCATATTCCTTACAGAAAATGCACTTTCATCTTCCTTTGAAACTAACCAGTGAATATTGATGTTTCCAATTAGAAGGCTGTACCAATCTTCATTTTTTATATATGAAGATGGAGCTATGGTCGTATCATGTTCAACTATATCCTTATCAACATAAATTGTAACCTGATTTATATCACTGTGGAAATACTTTAAGGATGACAGCATAGGATCAAGTGTTTTTGTATATTGATTATACATATCATAGTAGCTGTCATAGTTATGATATACAACATCTGATATGGTTTGATTAAAAGATATATAATCAGATAGATTATCATAAATCTTCAATATATTATCCATATTTGTAACTGCCTGACTTAGATAATTTTTAATACTGGTTTCTTCCTTTTCAAGTAAAGTCCTTTTTGTGTGATTATACCATAGGAGTCCCATGATTGTAATTGGAATGACTGCAACTATGATATATGTGGACATTATCTTATGCCTAAACTTCATATCCTTAAATGATTTATATACTTTCATCAAGTGTTTCACCTTCATTCCTGAATTTCTGAGGGCTTACACCAAAATACTCCCTGAAACTCTGACAAAAATATGATACATTTCTATAGCCTACTGCATAGCTTATATTGACTATTTTTTCATAAGTATTTTCCAGCATTTCTTTTGCTTTTATCATCCTGTATGATTTTATGAATTTGCTCAAATTCTGGCCTGTTTCTTTTTTGAATATATAGCTTAGATAACTTGGCGCAAAGCATACCTGTGCTGCAAGGACTTCAACACTGATATCTTTATTGTAGTTTTCATAAATATATTTCTTGATTGTTTCAATTTCTTTATGAACGAGCATTGGATTATTTGAAATTGATTTTTCAAACTTTTCAAAATAAGTGTTAATTATCTTGACTACCTTTGAAAAATCCTCACTCCTATATAACTTGTCTATATCATATTTAAAGTTTTCCTCGTCACTTTCACTTATATTATCATATAAATCCTTAAGTACATTAGAAAAAATAAACTTCACATACATATTAGAGAAATCATTTTCCTTTTCATAAATATCAAATAAAGATTTAATATTAATCTTTAGTGAATTTATATCCTTTATATTTATATCCTGTTTAATTTCCTTAAGCACTCTGTCTGTATCATCTTTGGAAATAACATGACTGTCATTAAAATCTTCATCACTGAATATATATTCATCAGTATTGTAGAACCTTTTTTCAATAAGAAGCTCAATTCTTTCATATGAACTGCTTATATCCTCAGTTTTATCAAGCTCCCTGCCTATTCCTATGAAGCAGTTAGTCATGCATTCTTCTTTTATAATATGGTAGATTTCCATTCCAATTTCTTTAATATCCTTATGGTCATTAGATCCTATTAAAAACAAAAGTGACTCTCTTGAATTAAGATTAAGGTATTGAAAGTCAATATTCACTTTATTTCGTATTATTTCTTCTATATCGTATTCTTTTACTCCAAAGAAGTCCTGAGCAAATTCAATAAGAACTAGTCTTTTATAATCATTAATAAATGATAAATCAAGAAGCCCTTCTGCCTTATCCACAAGTTCCTTGACAGAAGCACCATAAACAAGTGAATATAAAAGGTGCTCCTTTAAAAAGCTCATATTCTTATTATTCTTTTCTTCTGCAAGTTTTTCTGCTTTGATTTCATTTATGATCTTTATTATAGTTGACTTAAATTCCTCTGGATCCACAGGCTTCAATATATAATTAATAACACCCATTTTAGTTGCAAATTTTGCATATTCAAATTCTTCATAGCCGCTGAAAATTACTATTTTACATTTCAGGCTGTTATTCTTTACTTCTTTGATAAGGTCCATTCCATCCATGAATGGCATTTTTATATCTGTGAATAAAATATCAACATTTTCACTTTTCAAGCATTCTAATGCATCCATTCCGTTAGAGGCTTCACATATATCAAATTCTTCATCAATATGCTTTAATAAAAACTTTACCCCTCTTCTTTCAATTCCTTCATCATCTACAATCAATATTTTAATCATAGCAACCCACACCCCATTCTTATGTACTCACTAAAGAGAGTCATCTTTAAATATTATCTAAGTTTTTTTGACATTATCACCATATTTTCATCACTGTTAAATCCATTGTTTTTATAAAATCCTTCTGTGCTGTTTCCATGAAGGGTAAGCAGAAAAACATTGGTAATACCTTCACCTTTTAACTTTTCCATAAATTGTTTTAATAATTTTCTGCCATATCCCTTTCCCTGCATCCTGCTGCTTACGCAAAATTCGAGAATCTGAAAATGTTTTCCATCATAATACTGCTCAGTCCTTCCCATAATAATTCCTACAATCATATCTTCCTCATAATATGCCATTCCAATATACCCTGGTGTATTTATAATATCTATTAGCCTTCTGCTGGCTGTTTCATATGTCCACTCATCATTCCATGGTGAATTATTAAAAGAATCTATAAATAATTCTGAAATTTCTTTTATATCTTTTACGCTTATTTCTTTAATCATATATTTCTCTCCTATAAAAATTATCTACTTATGCTTTATTAACAATATAAGAATATTCATATTCATTTTCATATTCTTTACATAACATTACTTTACAGTATTTTTTATCATATATATACTACACACATTATTATAAATCCAAAAATAAAAATCTCATAATAAATTCTTTTATAACGAATATTATTGATTTCTTAATATATATTTAAATTAAGGGAAATTTAAATACTCTTATAATTAATATATAAAAGGAGCTGATTACTTTGGGTTCTATTTTAAAATTTAGTTCTTTAAGCACAACTTATGTTGACAGCGGACATGCTAATGATAACTTTTATGAATGTAAAAATATATATGCAGGAAGCTTTCACAAAACTTCATGCTCTTCTGTAATGTTAAAGTCACTAATTCAATTCGATTTATATAACCTGGAAGCTCGCCCTCTTGCATATGCATATTTATGCCTTTATGTAAAGGATATCAATTCTGATACAAGCTACTACAGCAACAACAAACTCTCAGTGTACAGAAATCTGTCTGATTATAACCCTCAGACAGTCACTTGGAATACAACTCCCGAAACAGACAATGTTATCCACCTTAATATTCCTTCAAGCGAAATTAAAAACTACATGAAAATCAATATAACTTCCATAGTAAACAGCTGGATTAAAAATGGCGACAACTATGGAATTACAATAGAAGCTAGTAATTTCTACTCTTCATTAGTTAAATTTGCATCAGCATGTTCAAAAAATCCCCCTTTACTTTTTGTAGAATATAAAAACCCACAATTTGACTACAGTATCTGTGATGATTACAAAACACACAGCTTCCGATAAAAACTGAAAATTCATCTTTTATTTCAATAAAAAGAGAATAAACTTATCATTTATTGTTTATTCTCTTTTAGAAACTATGTTTTATTTCTATCTAAAACAATGCATCTTTTCATCTGCATCCTTCCAGTCAACAATATAGCCGCTTCCATGGGAGCAGAACACTGAATTTGATGTATATTCTATATCAGCATTTTTATTGTAATTTCTTCTTTCAATTACTTCTTCACTATTATGGCATTTGTCATATCCATCAAACATAAGACTTATTGATCCTCTTCCTCTTGTAAAGGCAGCGACTTCCATACTGTAATCCATAAATGTGGAAACTGGTCCTCTTCCTTTTATGATCACCTTATCTTCGCTCGTTACTGGATCTTCAAAAGATCCGTAAAGCCTTTGAATATCCGTTAAAATCCTTCCAGTATATTCTGAAGAAGCTTCTATGACAAATCTATAATACGGTTCAAGGAGAATATTTTCCACCTTTTCAAGTCCCTGACGAAGTGCCCTGTATGCAGCTTCCCTGAAATCACCTCCACATGTATGCTTTAAATGTGATCTTCCATTTAGCAATGTAATTTTGATATCTGTAACTGGTGAACCTGTCAAAAGGCCATGATGTTCTCTCTCAAATATATGGCTTCTTATAAGCTTCTGGAAGTTGATACTCAAGTCATCTACATGACAGCTGCTTTCAAAGGATATACCGCTGTTTCTTTCTGATGGCTCAATCTTCATTATTACTTCTGCATAATGCCTCAATGGTTCAAAATGCCCGCATCCAATAGTTTCATCCTTTATTGTTTCCTTATATAAAATTTCACATGGCCCAAATTCAACGCATATGTTGAATCTATCACTGACTATTTCCTTCAACACTTCAAGCTGTATTTTCCCCATTACATTAACATGAAGTTCCTGAAGACTTTCATTCCATATTACATTGAGAGAAGGATCTTCACTTTCAAGTATCTTAAAATATCCAAGCACTTCTTTTATATTGTATGATTTATCAAAAATAACCTTTGACATTAGAGTAGGAACCATTTCGCCTGTACTCTTTTCTTTAATTTCTCCTATAGTATCAAAAGCAGAAGCTTTTGAAATCCCTGAAACTCCAAATACATCACCTGCTTCTACTCTATCACAGGTCTTAAATTTAGTTCCATTATATATTCTTATGCTGCTTATTTTTTCTGTCAGTGCTTCATCTTCATTTTGGCCATAAATAACTTCATCTCTTACATTCAAAGTTCCCTGAATGCATTTCATAAATGTTATTCTGTTTCCATTGTCATCATGTCTTACCTTATAGACTTTTCCAATAAAGCTGTCATTTTTACAGTCATCATAAGATGTAAATGTAAGTTCATCAAATCCATATAGGAATTCTATAATTCCCTCATCCTGCAAGGCACATCCCCCAAAGCATGGAAATATGATGCATTTCTTTATTAATTCCTTTAGCTTATACTTCCATAACTCTTCATCGTAATTCCCTGCAAAATATCTTTCAAGAAGTTTATCATCCTGCTCACTTATAAATTCTATAAGTTCATCACTAAAGTTTATACTTCCTACGCTTCTACTCATTGCTACATCCACTGGACAGACATTTTTAGTAAGCTCATTTTTTATTTCACTTATAACTCTGTTCTTATCTGCACCAACTCTATCAAGCTTATTTATAAAAAAGAATGTTGGAATATTATATTTTCTAAGAAGATTCCAGACAGTTTTTGTATGCCCCTGCACACCTTCTGCTGCACTTATTATAATAACAGCATAATCCATTATCATTATTGATCTTTCCATTTCAGTTGAAAAATCTACATGTCCTGGGGTATCAACAAGATAATAAGTTGAATCATTAAATTTAAAAATCCCCTGATCTGAAAATATTGTGATTCCTCTTTCTCTTTCAATATCATGGCTATCCAGGAAAGTATCCTTGTGATCGACCCTTCCGCATTTTCTTATGCTGTTTGTATGGAATAATATATGTTCTGAAAATGTAGTCTTGCCTGCATCCACATGTGCAAGAACCCCTATAGTTTTCTTCATAAATGTTACCTCATTAATATGTTTAATATCAATTATAGGATGATATCCTAATAAACATCATCCTATAATTAACCAAAATAAGTATAACATAAATTTTATACTGTATACACTTCTATTACTTTTGTAAGCTCGTCTGCAATATTGCTTTGATCTTTTATGGATTTCAATATATTATTTACTTCATATGCTGCTTCATCCATGCTTGATTTTATTTCCTGAGACTTTCCGGCTGTATCGAGAGATGTAGAACTTACAGTATTTATCCCCTTAGCAATATTGTTTATTATTTGTGTAATGGTATTGCTTGTATTTTTTATTTCATCTGACATGGAGCTTATGAGCTGTGAATCCTCAACATAACTAGTAGCTGTTTCAATGAGAAGTTCATAATCCTTATTTACATCATTTTGAAGAAAATCAAGCACTGTCCTGCTTTCACTGCTTAAATTATCGAATGCTACTTTAACTTCTTGAATTACCTTTTTTATCCTTTCAACTGTATCCTTAGTCTGTTCAGCAAGGCTCTTAACTTCATCTGCAACTACAGCAAATCCCCTGCCATTTTCTCCGGCTCTTGCTGCTTCAATAGCAGCATTTAAGGCAAGAAGATTAGTCTGTTCTGATATTTCTGCAATTGAGTCAGCCATTATTCTTACATCTTCAACTACTTTTCCCTGTTCTATTGCAGATTTAACATTTTTAATTATTCCACTATAAATATCCTTTGCATTTTTAACAGCATTTTCTCCCTGTCCCTTCACATTCATTGCCTTATCTCTTATCTTTAATGCAGATGTGCTGTCTTTTTCAGCATTAGTATTTAATTCTTTAACTGTACTTTCTATCATGCCTGTTGATGAATTAACTTCTTCAGAAATTGTGCTTAAATTTTCTACTTCATCCACTATTATATTGGTTGCTTCATTAACTCTTCCAATCTTCTCTACTATAACCTTGACAATAGTTTTTAAATTATTATTTGATTCATTAAGCTTTCCTGAATAAGCAAGTATGTTCTCAACCATTTTTCTGTTTGTGCTGATTGCATCATTTAAATTTCTTACTACCTGTCCAATCTCCTTGTCGTATTTTCCATCAAGCTGTGCAGTAAGATCACCATTTTTCAATGAATATGCCAATTTGTTAAGATCTTTTAAAGTCTTTATGATTCCTCTTATTATATACACTGCTAAAATTACTGCAATTATAACACCACAAACTGATATCCATAAAGACATACTGGTACATTTAGATACTGAATCCTGGACTTCAGTGATTGACTGCCTCATATTCTGTTTGGTCATAGTCTGGACTGCGGCATTATCAATTATTGACTTAATATTTAAGAGCTGATTTGTCACCGTATTCATGGAATTGATGCAAACGCTTGCAACTATACCCAAAAAAAGCAGCATGATTAGATAACTTGATATAATTTTGCTCTTAACACTCATAAAAGCAGTTTTTGTTTTATTCTTTTTTTCATATAAATTCCTCCTACTAATTATGTAAATAAGATAAAGCAAAATTAAATTGTCATAGTATTTAATTATAAATCGATTTCATAAATTCTAGTCTAATTATAATACACTTTATTATATTTTTCCATATTAATAAAAAGGCTCAACACCAAAATGTGTTCTTGACAGCATTAAGCTGTCAAGGCACGTTTATTACATTCTAAAAAAATTCTTGCTTCATAATACTCTCTATTCCTTGTGAAATAGTATCTTCTTTGAATCGCCTT
>JAEWQX010000083.1 GCA_023399035.1 Bacillota bacterium
GTTTATCCAAAGAACTTAGAAGAAACTTTAAGCATATTTGGTCAAAATGGAGCAGTATGTATTGGTGGTCTTGCTAACAATGAACTTGAAACATGGAGATTCGATGGCGATGATGAAGAAGAAATCAAGAAAGAAGTTAATACTAAGATAGATAATGTTTATGGTCAAGGTCATACTCCATTATTTAAAGACTTAATAGATGCTATTAATAATGATAGAGAACCATTAATAAATGGAGAAGAAGGTAAGAAGGCTATGTCAATAATTTTAGCTGCTTACAAATCAAGGAAAACAGGAATGCCTGTACAATTCCCATTTACAGAATTTAAAACAACTGATATGGAAGAACAGTTCAAAGGAAGAATTGAATTTAGAAATAAATAATTCTTTAATAAGTTTTAAATATAAAATTTAAGGGTAGTGTATCATGAGCGTAATTATAAAATTATGATATATTAAATTATTGGAATTTGCACAATATTACATTTATTGTAAAAATCAAAATAAGCAGTTGTATTTGCAACTGCTTATTTTGATTTTTATTATTATAATTTTTATAAATCACTGTCTTCAGAAATATAATTTATCTTATAATCGCTAAGGTCATTTTCGCTAGTTAATACATTTTTAGTTTGCTCTGAATAAACATTAAATACTGCCTTGCTATTAATTCCATGAAATGCGTGATAGCCTATATAAGATATATCTCCATAGATAGTTATTGAAGATAAACTAGAACAATTATAAAATGTTTCATAATCAAATTTAGTTAATGATTTAGGTAATGATATTTTTGTTAGTTTAGAACAATGAGAAAATACTTTTTCACCAAGTTTCTTTACTCCATCAGGAATTTTAATATTTTTTAATTTATCACAGTAAGAAAATGCTATGTCACCAATAGATGTTATAGTATCTGGCAACTCTATTTCCTCAACAGAATTTTGTGTATAATAACTAGAAAAAGCAAAATCGCCTAATGAAGTAACAGGAACACCTAAAACATCTATATTTGAAAATTTTTCAATTTTACTTATAAATGGCTTTTTAGTATACCAAGAGTCACATGTAAGTATAACTTGATATTGATTTAATGAAGGGGCAACCGATTCTACCATATCGGCAGCTAACTCTAATTTTGTTTTTGATTTATCATAGAGCTTATACTGCACAGGAATTTTAATATAATGAATTTTATTGTTATACATTAGTGGAATAGCCATTGCTAAACATACAAAACAATGTCCGTTTAAATAGTTAGATCCATTTTTGTTTGTGTGATCAAACATTGTATCATAACAATCAAAATGCGTTCCAAATTTACTTTGAAGCGTGTCATCAACTATTAGATAAATAGTTATTGTGTCTTTTAATGAATCTGGAATAAGCTTTATCACTATGTTTATAGTTGCTACCGCTAACTGGGTTATATTAAAATTCTTTTCTGATAAGAAATAATAGAATCTATTTAAACAAACATTCCAGTGTTTTCTCATAAATTTATCATAAAGCAATTTTATTGATTTGACTTCCTGCATATATAAAATTGAAATCACCATTATCTGAAAGTTATTAAAACTTCGTTTATAAAAAATATTATTATATGCACTTAAATATTTCTTTAATGTATTAATTATTGAATTATTACCAATACTATTCATAGAACCAAACACCGTCCTTGTCAAAGAGTTTTATGGTGACTATGATTAGTTTGTACAAATTGACGGTATTTGGTTCATTGTATTTTATGGAAGTTTAATTACTTGTAAAGTGGTGTTAGTATAAGAATAAAATTAAAAAAATGCTTGGCAATATGCCACAGCATCTTTTTAATTGATTATATTAATTATTATTGTTCCAAGATTGAAGATCCAATAGGGTCTTTTTTCTTAGGGAATATTAAGTATCCAATAATTATAGCAGCTACAGTTGGAAGAAGCCATGCAAATCCTACGCTTCCAAGTGGGATAAATGATAAATCTAAATTAGGAATTATACTTAATATACCAAATACCAATGAAGTATAAACTCCAAGTCTTACTGCTTTTATGTTAGTTATGTATTCATCAAACAATGTTGTAAAGATTAATGTAATAGCAACAGGGTATAATAAGTTTAATATTGGTCCTGAAATAACAACAATGTTATCAACACCTAATGATCCGATTCCAATGCTTATTAATGAAATTACTATTGCATTAAATTTATATGATAATTTACCTTTTGATAACTTTTCAAAGAATGAAGCACCAGCAGAAAGTAATCCAATTGAAGTACTTAAACATGCAAGAGCCATTGCTAATCCGATTACTATTGAACCAACATTTCCAAGAATACTTCTAGAGATGAAAAGTAATATATTTGACTTTGTTAATTCTCCAGTGAAAGTACTTGTACTTTGAGCACCTAAATACATTAATCCACCATAAACAAATGCTAAGCCTAAAGTAGCAATAAATCCTGATTTTAATGTCATTGGAATGACTTCTTCTTTTGAATATCCCTTAGCTAATATGCTTCCTGAAATCATTGTAGCAAATAATAAACCGCCAAGCGCATCCATAGTCTGATATCCTTCAGTAAGCGATGTCGCAAGTACACCAGTAGTTCCAGTGTTTAAAATCTCACCTATAGGGAACACTATACCCTTAATAATTATTACTGCAAGAATTATGATTAATAATGGTGTAAGATAAGTACCTATTGAATCAACAATAGATGATTTTCTTAATACAAATATAAGGTTTATTGCAAAGTATATTATCATCCATACAAGAGGACTTATACCAGGGAAATTTGGTTGAACAGCTAATTCATAAGTTGTTGCAGCAGTTCTTGGTATTGCAAGCATTGGTCCTATAGCAACAAATAATAATGTAGTAAAAGCAACAGCAAATTTTGGACTTATTTTTGAAGCCATACTTTCAAATGTACCATCACCCTTAGTGACTGCAATAATAGCTAAAAGTGGAAGCCCTACACCTGTGCAGATAAATCCTATACTTGCTATAAGATATTGGGATCCGACTGCATTACCTAAAAATGGTGGGAATATAAGATTACCTGCTCCAAAGAACATGGCAAACAAGGCAAAACCTATTATTAAAATATCTTTAGTATTTTTTTTCATGATAAACTCTCCTAAACAATTAT
>JAEWQX010000144.1 GCA_023399035.1 Bacillota bacterium
GATGAGATTTCCCATAGCATAAGCTAGTAAGACCCCTTGAAGACTACAAGGTTGATAGGTCAGAGGTGTAAGTGCGGTAACGTATTTAGCTGACTGATACTAATAGGTCGAGGGCTTGACCAAATATAAGTTGTAATATACAGTTAATATGCAATTTTGAAAGAACAATAGTTTTTTCAATTAATGTTCCGCGATAGCTCAATGGTGGAGCACTCGGCTGTTAACCGATAGGTTGGAGGTTCGAGTCCTCTTCGCGGAGCCATTTTTTTATTTAAAAATAATTTGAATTACATTAGTCGAGGAATCGACTTTTTTTTATACGTAAAATTTATATATAATAATTTAAAGAGAATAACAATAACTTAACATTATTTGAAGATAAAATATTATATACTTAAATTTTCTATAAAAATTATAGTATAATTCTTATTTTTATTATTGTAAAAAGAGTAGATAGTACTTATACTTAATTAGGGGGTATTGTTAATCTATATAGATTAATAATAATCAGTCCTTTATAAGTGTTGTGTGGGGTATAAAAATGAGGTACAAATTAAGACGTGATAGAAGTAAATCAAAAAGTATTTACAAAACAAAAATAATTATTTTATGTACAAGTATAGCTCTTCTGGTAATAGGAGGAAGTGCAGTTATGGCTCAAAGATTTTTAACATACATAGATACTGTACAAGCAAAAGATAATGAGATAGTTTTAAATGGAAATGATAGCAGTGATGCTTCAGGTTCTGATGAAATTAATAAAGAAAATTCTGATGTACCATTTGATACTCCTGAATTTGTGCAAAAGTATTTAAATCAGCAGATGAAAGGCGAAATGCCAGATGGTGCTGATGGTGTAAAAGCAGTATATCTTACTTTTGATGATGGTCCATCAGAAACTGTTACACCTCAGATTTTAGATGTGTTGAAAGCTGAAGGTGTGCATGCAACTTTCTTTGTACTTGGTAAGGCCGTTGATTCAAGTGATGAAAACAAAGAATTGATAAAGAGAATTGTTTCTGAAGGGAATGCAATAGGAATTCATAGTTATTCACATAATTATAATTATCTATATCCAAATAAAATTGTAAATGTAGATAATTTTAGAAGCGAAGTGGATAAAACAAATGAATCCTTAAAGAATGTACTTGGAGATGATTTTTCTACAAAGGCAATAAGGCTTCCAGGTGGTCATATGACATGGAAAGGAACAGATAGATTAGATGAGTATTTCCAACAAGAAGGATATAGTTATATTGATTGGAATGCCTTATCTAAAGATGCAGAAGGTCCTAAGAAAAATGCAGAGCAATTAGTACAGCAGGTAATTGAAACAAGTGGAACTAAACAGAAAGTAGTTTTATTAATGCATGATACTTATGGAAAAGAAGAAACAGCTAAATCATTACCAGATATAATCCGACATTTTAAGAATAATGGATATGAATTTAGAGTAATAAAATAATTATTAAGTTAAAAGAGAAAATGCTTATGTATGTACATAATACATATGTTTTGTTATATAAACAATGTGTGTTAAAGTAGAGACATAGGCATTTTTTATATTGTATTATGTTCTTGTTCATATATGTATATAGCAGCTGAAAATTATTTATTATATAAATATAAGATTAATGACTATAACATAAACTATTCTCTATTGAGTTACTTAATATTATAATTATTAATGAAAGAAAAGTAATCAGCTGTTAATAAAATAAATTTGTATAGCAGATAAATTTAAGTGATTAATAGCTAATGAAATATGAAAAAACAGGCATACAGATATTTCTGATTTAGATTTAATATTTATTATATTAAAGAGGAGAATCAAATTAACTTTAGAGGATGATAATACAGAATAAAAATAATAATAAGGAGGAGTTTGATGTTATCTAAAAATATCGTTTCACAAGTTTTAGCTAAATGCTTAATAACAGGAGGAGACTTTGCAGAGATCTTTGAAGATGATTCAATCAATAATTCTATATCATTAGTTGATGGCAAGGTGCAGGATGCAATAGGTGGAAGAAGCTATGGCATAGGTATAAGAATTTTTAAGGGGTTAAAAAGTGTCTATGCATATACTAATAATAATAGCTTAGATAGTCTTTTAGAAACAGCATACAGGGCAGCTCTTGCATTAGGAGAAGTAAGAGAAGAAAAGAGTATCATATTAAATGAAAAGAAAATAGAAACAATTCACCCCATAATTTATTATCCTAAAGATGTGCTATATGAAAAGAAAATAGCAGTCTTAAAAAATGCATACGGAGGAGCTAAGAACTATAATAGTGAAATATCACAGGTTATCGCAAGCTATGCAGATAAAGAGCAGAATGTATTAATTGCAAATACAGAAGGTTTATATATTGAGGATAAAAGAGTAAGAACAAGACTGGGCATAAGTGCTGTTGCAAGCAAAGATAATGAAAATCAGACAGGATTCCAGGGTCCAGGAAGGCATATGGGAATTGAAATGTTCAATACTATTGATGCTGAAGCATCAGGTATAGAAGCTGCCAGAATAGCTCATACAATGCTTCATGCAAGGAACTGTCCTGCAGGAAATATGACTGTTGCAATTGATAATGGTTTTGGAGGAGTAATATTCCACGAAGCATGTGGTCATGCCTTAGAAGCAACCTCTGTTGCAAAAGGAAATTCAGTTTTTTCAGGTAAATTAGGTCAGCAGATAGCTTCTTCAAAGGTTACAGCAATTGATGATGGAACTATTCCTAATGCATGGGGATCTTTAAATATAGATGATGAAGGAAATAAGACACAAAAGAATGTATTAATAGAAAATGGTATCTTAAAAGGATATATGATAGATAAGCTTAATGGAAGACGTATGAATATGGAGCCTACAGGAAGTTCAAGAAGACAGAGCTATAAATATCAGCCTACATCAAGAATGACAAATACTTATATTGCTGCAGGAACTGATAAACCTGAGGATATAATTAAGTCTATCGATGATGGATTATATGCAAAGAAACTTGGTGGCGGTTCTGTAAATCCTGTAACTGGTGAATTTAATTTCTCAGTTCAGGAAGGATATCTAGTTAAAAACGGTGTAATTCAGGAACCAGTAAGAGGAGCAAGTCTTATTGGTAAAGGAAGCGATGTTCTTATGGATATCGACATGGTTGGAGATAACTTAGAGCTTGCACAAGGGGTATGCGGATCATCATCAGGAAGTATTCCTACCAATGTAGGTCAACCTATGATCAGAGTGAAGAAGATAACTGTAGGAGGTAGATAGAATGGATTTTGAATTATTTAAGGAAGAGCTTTTTAAGGAAGCTAAAAAGTCTGGATTTGAAGAATGTGAGATTTATTATTCAGATGTTGAAAGTTTAAATATCAATATTTATGAAGGTGAAGTTGAAAAATATAAGCTTAATACTGCATTTGGACTTTCATTTAGAGGAATGCTTAATGGTAAGATGGGTTATTCCTATACCGAAATATTGGATGAAGAAGCTATCAAGACAGTTGTCAATAATGCTAAGAGTGCAGCATTAGCTATTGAAAATGATGATGCGCAATTTATTTATGAAGGTGACAAGGAATATAAAAAACTTAACTGCTATATAGAAGAGCTTGATAGTGTTGAGCCTGATGAACTTATAAAACTGGCTCTTGAAATGGAAAGTCAATGTAAGAAACAATGTGATAAGGTAGTCAATTTTTCAGGATGCGGTATAGGATATGGGAAATCTACTTATGGAATAATAAATACAAAAGGACTTAATTTAAAAAATGAAAGAAATCATCTTACAGCTTATGTTATTCCAATAATTGAAGACAATAATGAAAAGTATGATGGAATGGGATACGTTGTAGCTGAAAATATACGCGATGTAAATCCGGAAAAAATAGCTCAAGATGGAATTAAGGAAGCTTTATCAAGAATAGGTGGAAGAAGTATTCCTTCTGGAAAGTATAAAATAATCATAAATAACGAAGCTATGGTTTCGCTTCTTGGAACATTTGATTCAATATTTGATGCAGAACAAGCTCAAAAGGGATTATCTCTTTTAAAAGGCAGAGAAGGAGAAATAATAGCATCAGATGTGTTAACTCTTATTGATGATCCACATTTGAAAAACGGATTAGGTACTACTGCATTTGATGATGAAGGTGTTGCAACATATAAGAAAGAAATAATAAGTAATGGTAAATTAAATACTCTCCTTTATAATTTAAAGACTGCTAATAAGGCAGGAGTAAAATCAACCGGAAATGGATTTAAAAGCTCTTATGCTTCTATTGTTGGAATAAGTGCTACTAACTTTTATATAAAGCCAGGAGACAAATCTTTTGAAGAACTTTGTCAAGAAGTGAGGGATGGAGTAATAATAACAGAATTTGCTGGACTTCATTCAGGCGCTAGTTCTGTAACAGGGGACTTTTCACTTGCAGCAAAAGGATTTATGATTGAAAATGGAAAGAAGACTTTCCCAGTAGAGCAGATAACAGTTGCAGGAAACTTCTTTACACTATTAAAGGACATTGAGTGTGTTGGAAATGATTTAAAATTCCCTATGAGCAGTATAGGATCTCCAGCAGTTGTTGTAAAGGAATTATCAGTGGCAGGTAAGTAAAATTAAAAGCAGATAATTAATAAATATTAATTTCTAATTACAAAGAGGCTATAGATACCTTGTTTTAAACTATGGTATTTACAGCCTTTTTTATTTAGGTTATATATAACTATTATTACTATATTTATAATAGAACAGATAGAAGTCAGTAAAAGCAAGTTATGAACATATATTTATTAAAAATTAATTAGAATATGGATTGTAATTTGATCTTATAATCTTATCAGAGATATCCAGAAGCTTTGAATAAATTGAAATTTCATTGTCACTCAAATTTTCAGCACCCTTAATTGTACCATCTGTAATTACTGCAAATGATTTATCTGTATTTAACAAATTTCTTCCAAGTGCAGTTTGAGAGTATTCATCAGATGGTATTCCTAATAAATATAGAAGAGTAGGCATTAAATCAACCTGTCCTCCAAGAAGGTCATCGAATGTTTTTGCTTTTATGGATGAAGAGTGGTCATAAATAATGACTGGAACAGTATGATTTCCATTATCAATATACCAGTCTTCTTTAGATGATAATTTTTCAATATCATCGTTATAATATTTGTGAACACCAGCATGATCACCCATTATTACAATTATGCTGTCATTCAAAATGCCCTGTTTATCTAATAAATCAAGGAAATATCCTATTTGAGCATCAGTATAATGGACACTTTCAAAATATCCCCCAAGATTATTATTATTATTAAGCTCTGGCGACAAGTTCAATGATCTGTATTCATCCGGAAGATTGAATGGTCCATGATTTGTTAGTGTTACTGTCATTGCATAAAATGGCTGATTTAAATCCTCAATCATAGGTACGACTTGTTCAAAATAACTTCTGTCGCTTATTCCCATGCCTATTTCTTCATCATGATTAAAAGAATAGTAATCAGTGAAGTATTCAAATCCTATACCTCCGCTTAATGCATTCTGATAGTTCCAGAAGGACCCTTTATCAGGATGAATAACGCTAGTTGTATATCCGTGATTTCTTAGAATTTTAGGCATAGAGTTATAATCATTATTTGGATATCTGAAAAATGTACATCCCCTTCTTACTGGAAGAAGAGAAGTATTGCTCATAAAATCAGAATCAGCGCTTGTACCTTCGTTAACTTGTTCAAAAATATTAGGAAAATATACAGAACTGTCAAGAAGATGATTCATTACAGGAGTTATTTCAATATCATTAATTTTTTTACCTATGACGAAGCTTTCCAATGATTCAACTTGTATATAGATTAAGTTTTTATTTTTGGCAGCACCAAAGTATTCGTTATTAGTCAGATTTTCATTTTTAACATCAAATAATGTATTGATATCATTTTTATCTTCAGCTGTTAATTTATATGGCTGTGTATCTTTATAGACAGTATAAGCATCCATAATATGATATCCAATAGTAGAAAAATATTTTACTGTGATATTAGGATCATATACATCAAATAAATAAGCATTTTTAATATCATTGTTGTTTAGCACTGTTATATTAAAAGGTACATAAATTATGAATAACAATGGAATTATAAAAGTAACCAAAAAACTTTTTAATGCACGATTACAGTTTTTAATGGATTTCCTAGATATTAATATGTAAATACCTAAAAGTATAAAATCTGAAAAATAGAATATATCTAATGGACTCATCATAGATTTTATGCTTTCAAACATATTATCAAGGTTAGAAGTCTGTGTTAATAAAAGCATTGATGGAACTGTCTGAAATCCCCTGAAGTACCATGTGTCAACAATAAATAATAGAGTTACAGCGGTATCAAGTATTAAAACATATATTATACGTCCTCGACCTTTAAATAATAGTGAAAAGCTGGAGAACAGTAGAGCAAAAGCTGTATAGTAATATAGATAGCATTTTGATATAACTGAGTAACCAGATTGAAGATTTAATGTGTATGGGTTATCGTGGGATACAAAACCTTGAAACATTATTCCTTTAAATACTAAAGATATAACTGGTATCATAAAAAATAAAATTCTTAAAAATGTATCCTTATTTAAATATTTATTAACATATTTTGAAAATACACCAATAGAGTTCATATATATTACCTCACTTTCTTATTAACCATATATCATTTAGTAAATATAAATCAATATTTTATTTTATGAAAAATAAAAAGAGACATAATTTATGTTATGTCTCTGTAATATTCTTAGTAGATGATTAGTTTTGATTTATGTGAAATATTATCCACATAAAAATCACCAACTGCATCATTAAAATTAACATTTTCTGATGAATTTGAAGGGTAGAAATAAATTAAAAATCCATCACATAAGCTTGAATCATATTCATTTGAAAATTGATCGCATATATTTTTTAGATTTTGTGATGATGTATCATCTGTAGTAACATCGAATCTGAAAAAGTTATTTCCAACAGTTATTTTCTTTATGCTGAATGGTATGTTTTGATCTATGTTATCATCAAATGTACCAGAAAATGAATAATCCACATTATCTGCATCACTGCTTACAAGAGCTTTGGGCTTATATGAAGTGCTTGGCATAAAGTTTTTTATTGGAAGAACGAGAGTATCAGTTACTGAATTAGATGAATTCTTAAATGTTAATTTAATTTCACCGTTAAATACACTATCAGATTTATTATCAATTGTAATTTCAGCATTTTTAGTTGAAGAACTGCCTAAGGAAGCTAATTTATACTCAAATTTTAAATCGTCTATTGATGCTTCTTTAGCTTTAACCTCTTCGTTTTCAGGTTCAGGCTGTGATGATATTTCTTCTGTGGATTCATCGGGTATTTGCATATTCTTTAAAAAATTTATACCTCCTCCAGCAGACATTAAGAATATGGATAGAAGAAATACTATGCTTATTAAGCTTAAAGAAGATTTTGATCCTCTTTTTATTGCAAGAACAATTAATAAAAGAGATATAATAATACCAATAATACCTATCAGGTAAAGGATCATTGGAAGTAAATTCATTTAAATCACCACTAACTTTAAAATATTATAATATAATGTATAATTATATTATATATTGAATTTATATATACTTAAAGTGCAGATAACCAAAAAAGAAAAATATACATGGAGGTATGAAATGCCAAGTTATGATTTAATAGTAATTGGAGCTGGAATAGCTGGAATGACAGCAGCGTTAGGTGCCGCAAAGTCCGGAATAGAGAAAATTTTAATAATTGAAAAAGAAGCTTCTGCTGGAGGAATAATAAATCAGTGCATTCATAATGGGTTTGGTAAGAAATTTATGGGAGAATGTGTTACTGGTCCAGAATATATACAATTTATAAAAGATGAAATAGAAAAGCAAAATATAGATATTATACTTAACTCTAATGTTCTTGATATTAATAGAGACAGGATGGTTACTTACGTAAGTCCAAGTGAAGGTGTAAAGGAAGTAAGTGCAAGTGCTATAATATTTGCAATGGGTGCAAGAGAAAAATATTCTGGAAATATAATGATTTCTACTAATACACTTACAGGAATATTTACAGTTGGAGAGGCTCAGAGAATAGTAAATCTGGATGGATATATTCCAGGAAGAAATGCAGTAATTACAGCAAAGGATAGATGGGGATTCCTTCTTGCAAGAAGACTTATTATAGAGGGAGGAATTGTATCAGCTGTTGTTCTTGAACAGGATTTTAAATCTGTTGAAACTGATGAAATACATAATATTATTGAAGGATTTGATATACCTATAATAGATAATTCAAGAATTATAGGAATAGAAGGTAATACAAGAATAAATAAGGTCAAATTATTGAATTTAAAAGATAAAACTACTATGGATAAAGAATGTGACTGTTTATTACTTTCAGTTGGATTTATTCCTGAAAGCAGCAGGCTGAAGAAATTGAATATAGATATTGATGAAAGAACACTAGGACCAAGAGTAAAAGATTATATGACATCTACAGATGGTTTCTTTGCATGCGGAAATATAATTTATGGAGAAGATGCTCTTAAAATATCTGAAATAGATGGTATTGAATGTGGAGAAAAGGCTGCTGAATATATTAAGAAATACTTCTTAAAATAAAGATAACAATGAAAATTAGGAACTCGGCATATATAATATATAATAAGAAATGGATTTGAGTTATTTATTATTACAGTATAACTTAGAGACAAGAAGCATTGAAGGTACTATTTAAGTACTTTCAATGCTTCTTTGTACATAATATAATTTCCTTGTGGTGATAAATGAAGTCCATCTAGATAAAGATCATCAGTAAGACAAAGGTTATAAAAATCAATTAAATCAGTATTGTATTTATCTGAAAGACAGATTAATTGTTCTCTTAACTCAACAACACCTTTTTCAGCATAACTATAAAATGAAGATGGAATGAATAATTCATTAGCCATTTTTCCTATTATTCTTGGTGGAATTCCAAGTATTACATGAGAATTTATTGCATATGCATCCTTGATCATAATTTCTATATTTTCTATTATTGATGAAATACTTCTGCCACATAGTAGGTCATTAGTACCGCCCATAATAAAAATCTTTGACGGATTATATTTTAAAACACTAGAGTAATATCTTGAAAGCATTGATGGAGTTGTATCACCATTTTGTCCCTTATTGAGATAATTAAGATTAAGAATGTTTCCAATAAGATAAACCCATGATTTTTCTTTTTGAACTCCATATCCATAAGTCAGGCTGTCTCCGAAAAATATAATATCTTTATTGTCACTCATATATTATTCTCCTTATTATATTAAAATAACTTTCCAAAACATTTTTTACATATTAATGTCTTTCCGCCATCTGCCTTAATGTAGTCATCATTATTTACTGCTTTTTTGCATATGCTGCATAGGCCGGCAGAAGAATCTTTTACTGAACTCTTTGATTTAATATTTTTAGTCAGTTGCGAACTATTTGATGAATTTGAAATCTCATCTTTGTTTTTTATTGTATTCTTTCTTATAGGATTATATAATCTTGGCTCGCAGGGCTTATCTTTTTTAGTGACACTGAAATTAAAGTTATATTGACTTTCAGCATATAATTCTAATTCAAATCTTGGATTATCTTTATCATAATATTCTTCTGTATAGATTCTTGTTATCTGAGCATCATTTACAATAAGACCGCTTTTTTCAATACCATCAAAAATACTTTTTGTAATATTTATAGTATCGGGATGTCTTTTTTCGCTTTTATAATATACCTTGAGAACCGCAATAAGGCTTTCTGAAAATACAACATCTGGATTCTGACTTCGGGCAAGAAGAGCTATCTCCTGTTCATATAAAGCATATCTATCATGATATTTTCCAGAGTTATCTGGAAGTATTGTACGGCCGTTAACATTGTGCAGTTTGAAATTTGATTTTGTTATTGGTGATCCTTTTATTATCACCTTGGCATAATCTGTCATTTTATATCTCCTTACAGAATAATATTATATTTAAATTTCTATCATAGAGTTGAAATTTTAACATTAATTATCTATTGTCAAATATTAATTGTCAACTAGAATATATTAAAACTATACAGGATATTATTATGTTATACAATCATGAAAAATTGATAATATTGTATATATAAAGTATAATATTTGGGTATTATTAAGATTAATGTAAGAATTAAATATGGGTAATCTGATATAATAATTTAAAGCTGATAATGTTTAAATTAGATATATGCTTTTGATATTTCAAGTAAATATAATTAATTTACTTGAAAGTTTTTATGAATAGATTAATTTATTATTTTTATATTTTAATAAAGTTTTAATTAATAATACAGAAGAAGTTTAAAATTTGCAATATATAATTATATATTATATTCAATACTTTATATAAGATAAGTATATAAGAAGAGGGATAAAGATGGATAAGAAAATAATTTTATCAATAGAATCAAGCTGTGATGAAACTTCAGCAGCAGTGGTGGTTAATGGAAGAGAAGTTTTATCAAATGTAATAGCATCTCAGATAGATACACACAAGAAATACGGAGGAGTAGTTCCAGAAGTTGCATCAAGAATGCATATAGAGGTTGTAGATAGTGTTGTTAAGGCTGCACTTGATGAAGCAGGAGTGAAACTTGAAGAAATAGATGCAATTGGAGTAACATATGGGCCAGGATTAGTAGGAGCATTATTAGTAGGGCTTCAGTATGCTAAAGGGTTAGCTTTAGGGTCTGGAAAACCATTAATACCTGTAAATCACATACAAGGCCACATTTGTGCTAACTTTATTCAGCATAAAGACTTGAAACCGCCTTTTGTATCTTTAGTCGTTTCAGGAGGCCATACTTTTATAGTTCATGTAAAATCATACAGAGAATTTGAAGTTATAGGACAGACAAGAGATGATGCAGCAGGTGAAGCATATGATAAAGTTGCAAGAGCACTTGGTCTTGGATATCCAGGAGGACCAAAAATCGATAAGCTTGCTAAAGAAGGAAATGAAAATGCTATTGTATTCCCAAGGGCTAAATTCCATGATGATACATTAGACTTTTCATTCAGCGGAGTAAAATCAGCAGTATTAAATTATTTAAACAAAGCTAAGATGAAAGATGAAGAAGTCAATAAAGCTGATGTTGCAGCCTCATTCCAGAAAGCTATAGTTGATGTTTTAAAGAACAATGTATTTTTAACATGTGAAAGAAGAAATTTAAATAAGATTGCAGTTGCAGGCGGAGTAGCATCAAATTCATGTTTAAGAGAGACTTTGATAAAAGAAGGTGCAAAAAGAGGAATTGATATATTATTCCCAGAGCCTATATTATGTACAGATAATGCAGCTATGATTGGAAGTGCAGCATACTTTAAGTACATAGATGGTTCAGCATCAGATTTAGATATTAATGCAAAGCCTAATTTAAAATTAGCGGAGGGGTAATTTAAACTATGAAATTATTATCTCATTCTAACGGATTATATAAATTAGATAAAGAGAAAATTAGTAAGATAAAAATATTAAAAAGATGTGCTATATTTTTAGTTGCATTATTAGCCATAGGATTTTTAATACAGAGTGTAAATAACTTAATTGATAATTCAAAGCTAAAATCACGTTTTAAATATGTACGACTTGATGGAAAAAAGGTTGAATATAAACTTAAAGGAAGCGGAGACTATACAGTAATTTTTGATGGATCAATAGGAACTAATTTATATGAGTGGGATAAAGTCTGTAAATTATTAGAGGAAGAAGATAAAGTTGTAACTTTTGTTTACAATAGAAGAGGGTATGGATTTAATGATGGCGGAGCAAGGCTTACTCCAGAGGAACAGGCCCAGCAGTTAAAGCTGTTATTAAGAAAAGCTGGTGCATCAGAGCCTTATATTTTTGTGGGAGAACAATATGGAAGCCTTATTTCAACAAGCTTTGTAGAACTATATCCTGATTCAGTAGCAGGTGTTGTTCTTGTTAATCCTATAAACGAGAAGAGTTTGACTGAGCATGATGTTAGAAAGAGTATATATGTTCCTTATTTAAGGAGTCAGATTGAATATGCAGGTTCAAATTTTTCTCTTACAGCATTATTAGATAAGATGAATCTTGCACTAGAAAATCCTACGTTTACAAACAGCTTGAATGAAAATGAATTAGAAGAATTTAATAGTTTTAAAAATAGAAAAAATTACAGAGAAGCAGTGAGAAATGAAATAGAAAATTTATATAAGAATACTTCTGACAGTCAGAAGGAGGGTGTATTATCAAGCAAGCCTTTATATATCATAAGTGACAATGAAGATGAACCATTAATAAATCTTGGAAGTTCTGATTTGACAACTTTATATGTGGAAAGTATTGAAGATGAACCATTTTCAGTTGCAGATCCTGAAAGTGTAGTTAATGGGATAAATACAGTAATAAAACAGGCAAAAAAATTATCAAAAACTTCTTAAGAGTTGATTACTTATTGCCATTTGTTTGACACAAAAGGCCTATATACTAACAGTATAAGATAAATAATATATTTTGATTTATATAGATTGAGTTATTATATAGGAGGAATATAATATGATGAATGATGAAAATAACAATTATATTGATGTAGAATCATCACCAGTTAATGATAATGGTTCAATGGAATTTGAAAATCAATTTAAATATGGAAATGGATTTAAGAAAAAAAGAAGAAAGGGTATATTAGGAAAAGTAGCGGGTTGTTTATTACTTACAGTCACAGGAGGATTATTTGGAGGAGGAATCACTTATTCTCTTATAAGAATGAATGGGGGAAATGTAAATGGCACTTCAATAAATAATCAAGTAAATTATGTACCACAGTCTTTTACTCAAAGTGATTCAGAAGCAATGTCAGCAGCGGATGCATTCAATAAAGTATCGCCAGCAGTTGTAATTATATCAACAACAGGTACTACATCCAATGGATTTACATCAAGTCAATATGAAGGAATGGGATCAGGATTTATTATTAATGAAGATGGATATATATTAACTAACTATCACGTAATTGAGGGAGCAAAAGATATAACAGTTACATTAAGTGATGGAAATGAAGTTCCTGCAACTGTTGTTAATTATGATCAGGAAAAAGATTTAGCAATGATTAAGTTAAAAGAAGGAACTAAAGTTCCAGCAGTTGCTGAACTTGGAGATTCAGATGAATTATACCCAGGAGCAGAAGTAATAGCAATCGGAACACCACTTTCAAAGAATTTAGCATATACACTTACTAAAGGAATTATAAGCGGTAATGATAGAACTATTGAAACTCAAAGTGGAACTAGTGTACACTTAATTCAGACAGATGCAGCTATAAACTCTGGTAATAGCGGTGGACCATTAGTAAACACTAAAGGTCAGGTAATAGGAATAAATTCTATGAAGCTTGGTTCACAATCTATGGGAGCTGCAACAGTTGAAGGAATAGGTTTTGCAATTCCTATAAATGAAGTTAAGAGTAAGATAGATACTTTATCCAAACAAATATTAAATTTAGGAATTAAAATTAGAGAAATAGATAGTATTACAGCTGAAAAATATAACTTAGAACAAGGGTTATATGTTGCATCAGTTGACGAATATTCACCAGCTGAAAAAGGCGGAATTAAGATTGCTGATATAATTATAGAATGTGATGGAAAATCAGTAAAAACATTTGATGAACTTAAGGAAATTAAACAGAGCAAAGATGTTGGAGATACTATGAACATAAAAGTCATAAGAGATAAAAAGAGTGTTAATTTAAGTGTAGTTTTAGAAGAAGCAAAATAATATATTAATTAAAATAGAAGTATAGGGTTTATATACTTCTATTTTTTTACTTTTAGTCTTTAAAGTTTGTATAAATGGTAGTAAAATTAATGATTATAAGTGAATTTTTGGAGTAAAAGAAATAGTATGGAAGAAATAGTACTGAGTATAATCATGCACAGTGGTGAAGCTAGAAGTTATTCGATGGAAGCTATTACATTAGCAAAACGAGGTGATTTTAAAAAATCAAGAGAGTTAATAAGAATGGCTGATGAAGAATTAGGATATGCCCATAGTTCACAAACAAGTCTAATTCAGGGAGAAACTGCAAATGACCAGATTGATTTTTCATTACTTCTTGTACATGCACAGGATCATTTGATGACAACTATGACATTTAAGGATTTAGCTGTAGAATTAATTGATATTCATGAAAAAGTCTATAAATTAGAAAATATGAAGTAGAACAAATAAATAATGTACACCTAGTATGCACATTTTTATTTTTACTTTCATAATTTATTATATAAATAACTTTTGGAGGTAAAGATAATGAGCGGAAGATTAAGTATGTGTTCTATATGTCCTAGAGAAAATGAGCAGATAGATGCAGTTATAAGAATAGGAAGAGAAAATAGAAGTGCAATATTTGGAACTATTATTGATGAATGTGGAAGACCTGTAGCTGATGCTGTAATTAAACTATTAAAGGTTTGTGATAAGGCAATAATACCATTAACACACACTTTCAGTGATTGTAATGGACAATTCTTGTTAGGCCCTTTATGTCCTAATACGAAATATATGTTAAAGATATTTAAGGATAATATAAGAATAAGATATGAGCCAATTAATGCATCATGTTGTAAGGGAAGATGCATTGGTGACAAATCCGATGATAAAGACCGTTAATATATTTTAATTTAGGATAATTAAGATAGTATAGTTAAGATAAAAAGTTCTCTTTTATAGGGAACTTTTTATGCTATACTTATTATTAAGGAAATATAGGGATTTGTCAGAATAAAAAGTAGGTGTTTTAATGAAAAAAAAGATTAAATACGGAATAATTTTTATACTTATCTTATTAATAGGTATTATAAGCATTAATTTATATCAACCTGATAAGGAGCAGACTCTAAAGGGTAAGATAGAGATAATCGCTTATGATGATTCATATAATTATCTTGTTGAATGTGCAGAAAAGTTTATGGATTTAAATGATAAAACAACTGTAACTGTTAAGAAGATTTATAGTCCAGATGAAATTTTAAGTGAAATTGAACAAAACAATAATAAAGTAACATATATTGCACAGATTAATAGAACGGATTTTGATACTTTAGGATTTGAGAGATTTAATTACCTTGAAGAACAGCAGAATATTTTGAATACATATTCTAAAAATTTTGCACCGTATAGATTACAGCAGACAAAATATGATGATGTATCTATAGGGATCCCATTTACGTCGAGACCACTTGCATTATATATAAGGGAAGATATGCTTGAAGAATATGGATACAATAGAGATGAGATGAATACCTGGAATGATGTAAAGAATATTGGAATTGATATTTATGATAAAAGTAACGGAAAAGTAAGAATAATAAATGCCACAGGCCAGGATTATGAGGATTTAGTATCTCTATTGACAATGCAGTATATGGGCAAAGATAAAGATGATGAAAATATAAAGTCTCAGGTCATGAACATGCTTGATGATTTGAAAAATAATAATGTATTAAACATGACTGAGGGTGGAGAATTCTTAGGCAGAATATCATCTATCAATGGGTTAAAAGAAATTATTGCACTAGATGCTGACTGTAAATGGAGCATAGAAAATGTACCATGCATATCTCATGGCACAGGCAAGTTCTATGGAAGTGAAGGAGATAATCTTGTAGTACTCAATGATGTAGATGATAATAAGAAGCTCGTTGAAAAGTTCATAACCTATGTTATGACTAATAATTCTGATGCAGTAGAGTATGTTGAGCAGGGAAAGTTTTTCTCAAGTTATTTATATACTTATAAAAACAAAGACATTGAAGTTGAGCCTAATAATTTTATCGGAAGCAGTCCTTTAGTTGTTTTAAGCAATATTGAAGAAAAAGCAATTCCAATAAATGATTATTCTCAATATATGAATATTAAAAACAGCATATTAAATAGTTAAATTTTATATGAAAAGATAAAAGAAATAAGCAGCGCATTGTACTTATTTCTTTTTTTGTATTAAATTATAAACATAATATCAGCTAACAGTAGATATTAAATAAAAGCACGAAAACCTTATGGATGAAACTATATTGATAATGAATCAATTATAGATTTATATGCAGATAAGGTCTTTTCAGCAGTTCTTTTCCATGTGAAGTTTAGACTGTTCTTATATCCCTTTTCGGAAAGTTCTTCCCTTAATAATTTATTATTAAGCAGTTTTATCAGTGCATTTTCAAGGTCATTTTCATCATAAGGATTTATTAAGATTGAAGAATCACGTGTGACTTCAGGGATAGATGTTAAATCAGATGTTATTACGGGGGCTCTGCAGCTCATGGCTTCTAGTGGAGGAAGTCCGAATCCTTCATATAAAGATGGATAAACAAAGGCTTCACAGCCACTATACAAAACAGGAAGGATATCTTCGTCTAAGTATCCACAGAATACAATTCTGTCAGACAGATTATTATCTTTAACATAGTTAAAAAGCTTCTCGCCCTCATCCTTTAGTGAACCGCCAAGAAGCAGTGTATAAGGTTCATCTAGGCTCTTATAGCAGTTTTTAAAAGCATTAATAAGGCCAAGTGCATTTTTTCGTGAGCTAAATCCTCCAATATAAAGGATATAAGGAGTATTTATATTGTATGTTTTATTTACATAATTTTGACATTGAACTTTATCAAGAGGTTTGAATTTTGAATTAGCAGCTAAAGGAGTTACATATATCTTTTCTTCTGGATAAAAACTAAAGAATTTTAAGATATCTTTTTTTGAGTATTCAGATACGGTAAGTATTCCAGCAGAGTTATATATAATATTAGGCATATCTCTTAAAAAGCGTTCTAAATAGCCTCTACCAACAGTTTCTGGCATTATATATGGTATTAAGTCATGGATTGTGACTACAGTAGGAATATCTGCATCATAATTCATTCCGATTCCATTCTGAGGAATATGATATAAATCTATTTTAGAATTTTTAATTTTATTAGGAAAGTAATATTTTTCATAAAAGCTTCCATGTCGTCCAGAAGAAAAGATTATTTCAGTGTTGCTCTTATTAAAATTTTCATTAAGTGTACCGGAGCAGAATAGCATAAAATTATCAGAAGGACTGATATCTATCATGTTAGTAACCAAATTGTTAGTGTATGTTCCGATTCCCGTACCATTATATAAATTTGCACCTCTTGCATCTATGGCAATTTTCATATGAACACCTCAATCAATAAACATATATATATAAGATATTAAGACGTGTTATTTTTGGTGATAATGAGGATTTGAATTTTATTAATAAATCACAATAAATTATTTTATGACATATAATAAGACAAATAATACTTATCGGGAATTGTTATGAATGAAAGTAATGATACGATTAAAATTAAAAGGGTTATCGAGGATAATTATGATTTGACTGTAAAAGAAATTGAGAAAATTAAAAACAGTTATAAGATAATGACTTCAAATGGAACATATTGTTTAAAAACTATTAAATATAACTTTCCTCATTTCTATTTTATTTTATCTGCAATGAAGCATCTTCAGAAAAATGGCTTCAAAGATATTCCGGAATTTATATTGAATAATAATGGGACAGAATTCTCAGTAATTGATAAAAAATATGTATACTTAACAGAATGGATTCCATCAAGGCTGAGCAATTTTGATAATCCAATTGAACTTTCTCTAGTATCAACAGAATTGGCAAAACTTCATAAGAGCAGTTTTGGATTTAATATCACTGAAAAGATGAACCCTAGGATAGGGTGGTTCTCCTGGATAGAGGTTTTTAAAACACGGAAAAATGAAATACGTGATTTTCAAAAAAGAATTTATCAAAAAGTAAATATGTCGGATTTTGATAAGTTATATTTAAACAGCATAGATAAGGAACTAAAAAGAGCGGAAAAAAGTATCGGAGGATTAGCAAAAAATAATTATTTAGGCGTTATGGAAAAAGAGGTATTCAAGAGGGGTTTTTGTCATCATGATTATGCACATCACAATATATTAGTAGATAACAGGGAACGATTTAAGATAATTGATTTTGATTATTGCATACTGGATTCTCATATTCATGATATTTCATCTCTATTAATAAGATCGATGAAAAATGGAAAATGGAGCACTAGGAAGGCAGATCTTATCCTATATTCCTATGAAAAGATATTTGAAATAGAAAAGAGTGAATTACCTATAATGAGGGAGTTTATAAGGTTTCCCCAAGCATTCTGGCAACTTGGAATACAGGTATATTGGGAACAGCAGCCATGGGGAGAAGAGTTTTTCTTAAATAAGCTGGAAAAGTATCTTGAAGATTCTGATGAAAGAGAAGATTTCATTGATTCTTATTTTGAAGGAGGAGATTAAAATAAATGAATTATCACTCAATGAATATTTAGAATCAAAGGGAATAATTGTGGAAGGAAAATATTTTTCACATAGTAAGGATTTTAGCAGAAAGTCATTTGAAAACCAGATAAGCACAATGGTAGAGCTGCATAAATTATTAATTAACTGCAAGTTCAACACATTAAGCAGATTTGGAAGCACTATAGGAAAGGAAGTTGAGAGCTTTAAAGTTCAGTTAAAAAGGATTAAGAGAGATTATAGGATAATTTTTGATAAGAATTATAAAAATGATACCGAAAAGCTATTTCTTTCTGAAGGTAAGAGAATGATTTATCAGGGAAGGCAGGCAGTTGATTATATATATAATAATGGATATTTAGATATTATAAAGCGGAGCATGAACAGAGAGGAAATATGTATTGGAAGAGCTGATTCTGGAAATCTGAAGAAAGAAGATGGAAAATTCAAAATAGGTTTAACTAAAGGTATGTCATATAATCTTGTTGAAGAAGATTTATATAAATATATAAAAAGGATTCAGAAAAAAGAAATCAAGATAGATGTAGAGGATTTTATACGAATTTTTGTGCATCAGTCCCACTTATCTCAGAGCAGCATTTATTACCTTAATGGATTATGTATGTATCCGAGAGATTTTTTTAAAGTATGGGAGCGGTATAGGGATAATAAAAAGAATAAAAGCAGTGATGAGTTTTTAGAACTTTTAAGCAATAGCTTGAAGTATGAGGATAAAAGCTATATGAATTAGTGTTCAAATTATATCCATTATTAAATATGGAGGGAATGGAATGAATAGGATAAAGTATTCAGAGAGAGAATATTTATGTGATTATGATTTGAGCCTTAGTTTCTTTAATGAAGCAGGTATAAAAGTAAATGATATAACTCCCTTAAGAAAAGTTTTTTTATTATCTACAGATGATGGGAACAAGATACTTAAGAAAGTCAATTACGGAGTTGAAAGAATAGAATTTATAAGTGATTGTTTAGATTATCTGAAGAAAAACTACAAAAATATAATAAGCTATAATAAATTAAAGAATAAACTTAACTATATAAAGTGGAATGATGATATTTATATAATAATGGACATTCTTGATGGTAGGGAAGCATCATTTTCTAATCCCATAGAAATCGAATTGTGTGCAGAAAATATTGCACTTATGCATAAGGGATCAAAAGGAATTCTCAAATATATGAATAATAAATACAAAAAGGATTTTATTGATGAATCATTTAAGGTAAAGATTAAAAGGATACTAGAAGATTTTGAATATATGAGAAGTGTTGCAGAAAAATATAGATATAAAAATGAATTTGATATTTTATTCTTAAATAACATAGATAAGTATATAAATGAAATTAAAGATGTAGAGGAAGAGCTTGATAAAAGTCAGTATGATAAGCTGAGAAGCGACTATGACAATATTACAGTATGTCACAATGATTTAGCATATCATAACTTTTTAATTAAGAATTCAGAAGTAAATATTATAGATTTTGATTACCTTACTTTAGATTTAAGGGTGTGTGATATTTCAGATTTTTTACTTAAAGCAATAAAAAATTCTGCTTTTGATATTGATAAAATGATACTTGCACTAAACTCCTATGAAAAAGTAAGCCAGCTCACTAAGGATGAAAAAGAACTTATTTATATTTATTTAAAGTTTCCAAGGGATTTCTATTCTATCACAAAAGATTATTATTTCAAGAAGAAGAAATGGAGTTATGATGTTTATTTAAACAGGTTATGCAATAAACTAAATAATGAACCTTTCAGAGAGGAGTTTATAGGTGAGTATAAAAATCTTATAGTATAAAATATGAAAATAATAATATAAAATATGAAAATAATAATATAATTAATAAAAACGTTCAAATTCTTTTGAACGTTTTTTTATAGATTTTATTATATTAACTATTAATTATTGCTTCATATGAATTAAGTGTTTCTAGGGCTGTTTTCTTCCATGAAAACTTTCCACTCCGTGTAAGACTCTTTTTAACCATAGTCAATTTTAGAAGGCTATTGCTTAAAACTCGTCCAATATCATATGAAAGTAAATCGATATCGTGAGGATCTATTAATAGAGCAGATTCATAGCATACTTCAGGTAAAGATGTTACGTTAGAAGCAATTACAGGTGTGCCGCATGCCATAGCTTCAACAGGTGGAAGTCCGAATCCTTCATAAAATGAAGGATAAACAAGAACTTCAGCGGCATTATAAAATAAAGGCATATCTTCTAAAGGTATAAAATCAGTAAATATGACTTTATCACTAATTTTAAGTTCACCTGCTCTGGATTTATATTTTTCATATGAAGGCCCTTTTCTGCCTATTATAACAAGCTTAAATGTTTCTTTAAGGCTTTCAGGAAGCTTTGAATAGGCTTCTATTAATCCTAGAATATTTTTTCTAGGACTGAATCCACCAACATAGAGGACAAAATCTTCTTCAATACCGTATTTTCTTGTAACTAATGTTTTTGATTGTGATTTGCTTAGTGGTTTATATATATCTTCTGCAGCTAGGGGTGTTACATATATATTATCAAGAGGAAAATTAAACTCTTTAGCAATATCATTTTTTGAAAACTCAGAAACTGTAATTATTCCATTACAGTTCTCAAGTATTTTAGGAAGTTCATTATTGAATATTCTTAAGTATCTATCACTTACTGTTTCAGGCATACGGAGAGGGATAATATCATGTAATGTTATTACTTTTTTGCATGATACATTATCAGAAAGTCCTACTCCATTCTGAGGTACATGATAAAGTTCAATATCTGAGTCATTTAAAATATTTGGAACTTTAATATCATCCCAAAAGCTGTTAGAACTTATAGAATCAACTGTTTCTATCTTGAAATTTGAATTTAAGTTGCTTAGTGAATCACATGGAGGCATAAATATTAAATAATCATTTGTGCTGTCAACGCTGTTCAGGTTACGAATAAGTTCATGAGTATATGTTCCTATTCCAGTACCACGATACCATTTTGCAGCTCTGCCATCTATTCCTACTTTCATTTCGAAATCCTTCCATAGTATTTATCATACTGTATTATATTAAAAGAACATAAAAAATGTTAATAAAAGAATAAATATCCACATATAAATATACAGGAGGTGAGAACAATGATGAGGGAGTTTGAAATAGAAAGACAATTTAATATTAAGATAGAAAAGATTAAAGCAAATAAAGGCGTTTACTATCTTAAGACTGATAAGGGTGAGAGATGCCTGAAAAAAATAAATTATGGTCCTCAAAAGCTGCTATTTGTTTATGGTGCAAAGGAACATTTAAGAAAAAATGGTTTCAGCAATTTAGATAAATATTATTTGAACATAGATGGAGAACCCTATGCCTTAGTAAATGAGGATTTGTATACTTTATCAGAATGGCTGGATGGAAGAGAGTGTGACTTTCACAATATAGATGAAGTAAAGATAGCAGCAAAGACATTGGCAGATCTTCATGAGGCATCAAAAGGATATGATCCGCCTGAAAATTCCAAGTTGAAGAGTGATCTTGGAAGATGGCCTCATCTTATGGAAAAAAGGATAAAATCATTAGATAAGATGCGAGATATGGTAAGAAAGAAAAATATCAAGAGTGATTTTGATCTCATTTATCTTCAATCAATGGAATTTTATAAGGAAATAGGGAAGAAGGCTCTTCAGACATTAAAGGAATCTGATTATTATGAGCTTTGTATGATTGCGGAAAATGAAAAAAGTTTCTGTCATCATGATTTTACTTATCACAATATAATAATAGGTGAAAATAAAGATGTACATGTAATTGATTTCGATTACTGCAAGAGAGAAGTAAGAACATTTGATATAAGCAACTTTATGATTAAAGTATTAAAGAGAGTAGATTGGAATCTTGATTTTGCTGTAGCAATAATAGATACTTATAATTCAGTTTCCAAACTTAAAGATGAAGAATATAAGGTATTGTATTCTTATCTTCAATTCCCACAAAGATATTGGAGATTAGCAAACAGATACTATTATAATGAAGTTAACTGGGGGCAGAATACCTTTGCAGGTAAGCTAAGTTCTATAATAGATGAACAGAATAAGTATCTTCAATTTTTGGACAGATTTAAGAACTATTATAAACTATGATTAATTAAAAAATCCTTATTGATATTTTATTAATTCTATCAATAGGGATTTTTATTTTTAGTGAAACTTTTTGAGATTATAATCCATATTATAAAATATACTAATAATAACATATGGGGAAAATAATGAAAATAGGAGATACCGTGGTTAGAAAATCTTATGGAAAAGATATTACTTTCAAAATAATAGATATAAGAGAGAAGGACGGAAAAGAAAATATAATATTGAAGGGAATAAATATGAGGATAATTGCTGATGCAACAGCAGAGGACTTGGAAGCTGCGAGAGAGGACAGCGGTTCGAAAGATAAGATATTAAATACAAGAGTAAATGAAGCTATAAAGAAAGCCATAAATGTTCGTGGAGAGTTAAGGGATAAATCTGAAAAATCTCAAAAAATAAAAAATAAAGATGAACTTGTTTTTGGGAGACCAGGAAAGATACTTCATGTTGATGGAGACAGCGAGTATATGGAAACATGCTTAAAAGTCTATAAGCAATTGTATCTTGATGCCGTTGGAAAACATATACCTGAAAGTGAACAGCCATTAGTTATAGTTGATTTAGTCAAGGAAGTAAAGCCTGATATTGTCGTTTTAACAGGACATGACAGTGTAGTAAAAGATACTAAGGATTATCTTGATTTAAGTAATTATAGGAATTCTAAATATTATATGGAGTCTGTAAAAAACTTACGGAATTATAATTCAAGTTATGATGAACTGGTGATTTTTGCAGGAGCATGCCAGAGTTGCTATGAAAGGATTCTCGATGTGGGAGCTAATTTTGCATCATCTCCGAACAGAGTATTAATTCACTGTCTTGATCCTGTTTTTGTATGTGAAAAGATAGCTTATACAAGAATAGATAAAGTGGTATCAATAACAGATGTAATAGAAAATACTATAACTGGAATTAAAGGTGTAGGTGGATTACAGACAAGAGGAAAATATAGAGAGGGATATCCAAAATCTTCATACATTTAAATGGAACTATAAAAATATAATTTAAACCATAAGTCATATAATATAAAACTTATTACTTTATAGGGTAAAGTTTTATTATATGGCTTTTATTGTTCGGTAAGAATATTATTATAAAAACTAGAATAAAAACAATGTAAATAGAGAATAATAGAATGACTTAATAAAAAATGTAACATATATTTTATTTTTATTGACAACTACTATTATTAGTGATAAAATATTTGTTTTGCTTGACAAAAATAGGAATTTAATGTATAATTTACAATGGAAAGAGGGTGTTTGTATGGAAAAAGTTAAAACAATTGCTTCCATAAAGAACGACATTGAACAGCATGTAGGAGATAATGTTACTCTGAAAGCTAATGGTGGAAGAAAAAAGATTTTAATCAATGATGGAATAATAGATAGTGTTTATCCTAGTATTTTCGTTATAAGATTAAAATGTGACACCCAAAGGACTGTGACATATAGTTATTCAGATGTATTAACAAAGACTGTACAATTGGTATTTCCAGCTACAATATAAACTTCGATTTATCGAAGTTTTTTTCTTTTAATAAAAAAAGAAAGATGGTGGGTTTCCATCTTTCAACTATGGTATAAAAGGGTATTGAGAATTTATGAGAGGTTATATGGTCAATAACCAATTACTATATTACGACAAAATATATTAATTGTCAATAAAAAAAACAAAAAAACCGAAAAAATTTTCAAATAGAATAAAAAACTAAAAAATATGTATATTTACTAGATATTATATATTTTTTTATAATATTTATTTTTACAAAACATACTGAAATTTGAAATAAAAATATTATTTCAAATTAGTCTTTATTTATCATAAAGTTGTCTGAATGGGTATATAAATAGATAGTAGAAATTTTATGGAGGTAGAAAGTATGTCAGATATAGATGTTATAAAAGAGAATGTTCAATTTGAACAGCTTATTAGAGAAAGCAATTCTAACTGTGTATTAAAAGATGAATATTTGATACCAGATACTCATCCAGATGTACAGGAAATATTAACAGTTGAATCAAGACCGATGATAACTAATAAGGAAGTTGTCGGAGACAAAATTGTACTTGACGGAAAAGTTGAATATACTGTTTTATATTTGGCACGAGAAGAAAGTCTTGTAATTAATTCTGTAAACTACACTCAGAAATTTACCAGCAATATTGATCTTAATCAGGATGAACATAAGGTTATTTGTGAAGCAGAATGTAATGTAGAACATATTGAAGCTGCAATCATGAATGAAAGGAAGATATTGATTCAAGGAATATTTGATATTGATTGGGAGCTTTATAAAACAAATGAATTTGAATTTGTTAAAGAAATTGAAGGAAATGATGATGTAGAAGTTTTAAAGAAGACAGAGACTATAAACAGAATAAGCGCAAATAAGGAAATTGAATTAACAGGAAAGTCTGTAATAAGGGTTGGAATGGATAAGCCACAGATAAATAAGATACTAAACTGTGGATTACTGCTCCACAAAAAAGAAGTTAAAATAGTTGAAGATAAGATATATTTAGGATGCTACTGTAAATTAAATATATTATACAAGGGCGATGATACAAAAGACGTAGTATGTATGGAAGATGATATTTATTTATCTAAGGAAGAAGAAATGCCAGGCATAACATCAGATATGATACCATCAGTTTATTATGAGATACTGGATGATGAGCTAATGCTTGAAGAGGATGACTTAGGTGAAGTAAGGATAATTAATAATGAATTTTCAGTTAAGGCTAATGTTAAAGTATTTTCTCAGGAGAAAATCGATACAATAAAGGATGCATATTCACCTGATACTATTCTTGGTTTAAAAAAGGATGAATATGAAGTAGGAGTATTACAGGGAACAAATAGTTCAGAAACAGTTGTAAAGGACAATATTCAATTAAATGACACTGATTTAAAACCAGAGCAGATAATATATGCAAATGCAGCTATAATATTGACAGATAAGGAAATCATGACAGATAAAATAGTTGTGGAGGGAATAATAAAAGCTGATGTATTATATAAGACAATTGATGAGGAAAAATATATGTCAGATATAAAAGCAGAAATACCATTCTCATCAGCACTTGATATTTCAGGAGCAGCTGACGGTATGAAAGCAATAATAAGAGCAGCTGTGGAAAGTATTGATGCTGCAATTGAAGGAAATAGCATTGCAGTTAAAGTTAGCATGGTATTGAGTGGAAAAATATTATATGAAGTAAGCAAAGAATTTATATGTGATGTTGTTGAAGAAGATGGAGAGAAGCCTGAAAAGAAAGCCAGTATAACTATTTATGTTGTAGGTGAAGGCGATACACTTTGGGAACTAGCTAAGAAATATAATACAACTGTAGCAGATCTGGTTAAGATAAATGGACTTGATGATTCTAATTATATTGAAATTGGACAGAAGATAATAATTCCGGGACGAGCAGTTTTTTAATCGTAAACATATATGAGAGATCTCAAAAAGGGGGTCTCTTTTTTTTCCAGGAATTTATAGTATTTTTATTTGTTGAATTTAAGTTATATCAATGTATTGATATATTTAAGAAGTAAGAGTTAAGAAAAAAACAGCAATCTATTTTATTTATTATTAATAGATAATAACGGTGTGTTTCAACTAAAACTATGAATTTTTCACTTTAAATTATCAAGTGAAAAGTTCATAGTTTTGTTTAGGTATCATTTATAAAACTGTTGTGATATGTAAAACAGATTATTTTAATTTATTCAATTGCTTGTATAGGTTATGTGTGAAAACTGATAGTTTATCAAGTAATAATTGTGGGGGCATATGAAATTTGTTGAATAAATATATTTCTTACTGGCAAGAATATATATCATGCGATATGAGGTGAGAAATTTGAGTAATGATTTGAGTGGAAATTTAATTATTATAGGAGGAGCTGAAGATAAACAGGGAAAGAGGGAAATATTAAAAAGAGTTTGTAATTCAATTGATAAAAATAATGATACTTTGCTTATTGCAACTATAGCTACAGAATATCCAAAGGAAGCTGCAGCTAAATACAAGAGAGTCTTTAATGATTTAAAAGTTAGAAATCTCAAGGTTCTTGATATAAGTACTAGAAATGATGCATTTGAAGAAAGTAATGTAGACCTTATAAAAAATTGTGAACTCATTTTTTTTACTGGAGGAGATCAGTTAAGAATAACAAGCTTGATTGGAGGAACCCCGGTTTATGATGCGTTAAGAGAATGTCTTATAAATGGAGTTTTTATAGTAGGAACTTCAGCAGGTGCATCAGTCATGAGCGATACTATGATTGTTCAAGGGAATGATGATGATTCACCAAGGAAATGTACATTAAAAATGGCTCCAGGTCTTAGTTTCATACGACATGTAATGATTGATCAACATTTCGCACAGCGAGGCAGAATAGGCAGGTTGCTTGCAGGAATAGCAGAAAATCCAGAAGTATTAGGAATAGGAATTGATGAAAACACAGCAATAGTAGTAAATGATCAAGGCATTATAGAGGTAATAGGAGAAGGTGCAGTTTATTTTATTGATGGAAGTAATATTTCATATACAAATGTATCAGAATTGCATTGTGATGAAATACTAAGCATGCACAATGTCAAATTACATATTTTAACTAATGGAAATAAATTTGATTTAGCAAAAAGATCACCTTTTGAGGAGGAAACAAATTAGCGATGAAAATAGTGCAGAAAAGAATATATGAAGGCAAAAATATATATTCTTATAAAAAGTGTATCAGAATAGATTTAGATCTGGAAGGTTATTCTCAAATACCAAGCAAAAATATCCCTAATTTTAATTTCAATATTATCAAGATCCTACCAGAACTAAAGGAGCATAGGTGTGGAATAGATGAGGAATGTGGTTTTGTCAAAAGACTCGAAGAAGGTACCTATTTAGCTCATATTTGTGAACACTGCATGATTGCCATACAAAACATTTTAGGCATAGATATATCCTATGGTAAGGCAAGAGAAATTAAAGATGAATTATATTATATAATAGTTCAATATGAATATGAGAATACTGTTATTGAAACAGCAGCCTTAGCTGTTGATTTAATTAATTCTTTAATTAAGAATATTCCTATAAATTTCAGTGATAGAATAAAAGAAATAAAAGTGACTTTGAAAAAAGAACTGATTGGACCAACTACAAAGGCAATTTGTGATGCAGCAAAAAAATATAATCTTCCAGTTACTGAGCTAGGTAAAAGCGGTATATATCAAATAGGTTATGGAAGTCAGGGAAGAATAGTGGAGGCATCAATAAGCGATAGAACTAATTGTGTGGGAGTAGATATTTCTTGTGACAAGCTTCTCACAAAACAGTTATTAAATATTCAAAATATACCTGTAGCAGATGGGTGTAAAGTATGCAATATAATAGGGCTTTTAAGAGAAGCTGAAATTATTGGATATCCAGTTGTGCTTAAACCACAATACGGAAGTAAGGGAAAGGGAGTTATCCTTAATTTAAAAACTGAAAAGGAACTTATAGAAGCATATAGATCTCTTTTAAAAGTTACTGATGATATCATTATAGAAAAATATGCTTGTGGAAATGATTATAGAGTATGCGTGATTGATTATAAAGTTGTTGCTGTTTCACTCAGAATAGCACCTTTTGTTATTGGTGATGGAAAAAGTAATTTAAAATCCTTAATAGATATGTTAAATAAGGATCCATTAAGAGGAGAAGATCACGAGAAACCACTTACAGCAATAAAGTTTGATAAAGAATTATTCAACTGTTTATATAGACAAAAAATGAGTCTTGATTATATTCCTAAGAAAGGTCAAAAAGTTAGATTAAGAGAAAATGCAAATTTATCAACTGGAGGCATGGCAGTAGATTGTACAGATAAGATATGTGATGAAAATGTCGATTACTGTATAAGAGCTGCAAAAGCACTTGGATTAGATATATGCGGTGTAGACATCTGCGCAGAAGATATCGGAATTCCTATAAATGAGCAGGACGGAATAGTAATGGAGGTTAATGCAGCGCCAGGCATAAGGATGCACCACTTCCCTTCAAAAGGTCAAAAGAGAGATGTAGGTAAAGCAATAGTTGATATGCTTTATGAAGGTCATCCTCAAAATATACCAGTAATATCTGTTACAGGAACTAATGGAAAAACTACAACAACAAGGATGATAGGTCATGTTCTCAGTATGATGGGATTTACTACTGGTGTAACATCAACAGATGGAATTTATATTGATAACAAGTGTATTCATGAGGGTGATGATTCTGGTTTCAGCAGTGCAAAGACTGTACTTTTAAATAGAGATGTAGATGCAGCTGTTTTGGAAACTGCAAGAGGTGGAATTATAAGAAAAGGGCTGGCATATGATCTAGCAGATGTAGCTGTAATAACCAATATTACAAATGATCATCTGGGTCTTGATGGCATAGATTCTATTGAAGATTTAATGTTTGTAAAATCATTAGTAGGAGAAGGAGTAAAAAAGGATGGATATACAGTAATAAATGCAGATGATGAATATAGCAGAAAGATTATAGATAGGATACCATGTGAAAAGATATACTTTTCACAATCAAAGGATAATGATTTGATTAAACAAAATATAGATAGTGGAAAGATTGCTGTTTTCATTGAGAATAATAATATATGTGTTATTAACAATCATAGAAAATATTTAATAATTTCTGTGAATGAATTACCTATATCTTATAATGGATTATTAACATATAATATTGAAAATGCTATGGCGGCATGTGCGGCACTTGTAGGATTAAAAATAGATTACTGCATGATAAGTAAAGGTTTTGCAGATTTTAAGTCTTATGAAAATAACAAAGGACGTTTTAATGTATTTGATTATAATGGAAGAAAAGTAATTTTAGATTACGGTCATAATATTGAAGGATATAGATCTGTTTTAACATGTTTGAATAAAATTAAAACTAAAAATAGATTAATAGGCGTTATTGGAATACCTGGAGACAGAGGCAATGATGTAATAAATGAGGTTGGAAATATTTGCTGCGATAATTTAGAAGAAGTGATTATAAAGGAAGATAAAGATAGAAGAGGAAGAGCAGTAGGAGAAGTATCACAGCTTCTAAAAATGTCTATTTTGAAGAAAAATAAAAATAAAAAAGTGAAAGTATATCTTGATGAAGTTGATGCACTTGAATATGCACTAAGAATTAGCAATAAAGATGATATAATAATAGTTTTCTATGAAAAATTAAATCCGTTGATAGAGTTTATTAACAATTGTGAACATGAAAGAATTAATAAAATGATTTAAGAAATAGTTTTATCTCAACAACTATATTAGACAGGAATTTTTACCTATGATAAAATAATGTTAAATTGCTATGAAAGGATAAATTGAAATGAAAATTAAGGCTTATGCAAAAATTAACATTGCCTTAGATGTTGTTGGGAAAAGAGAAGATGGTTATCATTTGTTAAGAATGATCATGCAGACTGTTGATTTGTATGATGTTATTGAAATAACAAAGAGTGATTGTAATATAAAATTAAAATGTAATAAACCATATGTTCCAACAGATGAAAGAAATTTAGCGTATAAAGCTGCCAAGTTATTCAAAGAAACATATAATATTAAAGATGGTGTTTTAATAGACTTGACTAAAAATATACCGGTTTCTGCAGGAATGGCAGGCGGAAGTACTGATGCAGCTGGTGTGCTGAAGCTTATGAATAGGCTTTTTAATGTTAATGCTAGTGATGAAGAATTAAGGACATTAGGATTGAAATTAGGTGCAGATGTTCCGTACTGTATTAGTGGAGGAACAGCATTGTGTGAAGGTATAGGTGAAAAGATAACACAATTAAAGCCGTTTAAGGATAAAATATTAGTTATAGTTAAGCCTCCTTTTGGAGTATCTACTAAAGATGTATATAAAGCTTTTGATTTATCAAAGATTGTGTTTCATCCAAGAACTGATGATATAATAAAGGCAATGGAAAATGATGATATTGATTTTGTTGCTAATAATATGAAAAACCTTCTTGAAAATGTAACATTGAGAAAGCATAGAGTTATTTTAAACATAAAAGAAGCAATGAAATCTTATGGTTCATTAGGAACTATGATGAGCGGAAGCGGTCCGACTGTATTTGCATTTTTTGATGATATGTTAAAGGCACAGGAGTGCTATGATGAAATGAAAAAGAAATATAAAGATGTATTTATATCAAGGACAATATAAAATTATATAAAAATTGTGTATAAAACCCCTTTAAGTGGTTAATAATTTCAACTACAAGGGGGTTTGTTTATGAAAAGATTTTTTGATATAAAATTAATACTGCTTCTTGTAGTATTATTAACTGCTAATATATTCTACGGATGCACTACTGTAACAGTTGATAAGGTATGTGCAAATAATTTAGATGCAAAAATACTTAACTATAATGATGTTAAGGATTCACTTATAAGGTTCCATGTAATAGCTAATAGTGACAGTGATGAAGATCAGCAATTAAAGCTTAAGGTTAAAAATAAAGTAATTGAATATTTATATCCATATTTAAGTGAAAGCAAATCTTTAGATGATTCAAGACAGATAATAAAAGATAATATGGATGAAGTTAAGACGCTTACACAGGAAGTTATAAAAGAAGAGGGATATAATTACGATGTAAATCTTCAATTATCAAGGGAAAACTTTCCGGATAAATCATATGGTAATATTGTTTTACCACAAGGAAACTATGAAGCTTTCAGAATAATAATAGGCAAAGGTAAAGGTAGGAACTGGTGGTGTGTAATGTTTCCACCATTATGTTTTGTAGATGAATCAAAAGCAGAAGTAGAGTATGATAAAGTAGAGAAAGAAATAAAAGATCAACAAGATAATGAACAAAATAATTTAGAAGAAGATTATAAGGATTGTGATAACGGCGATAAAGATAATATTGTTATTAAATTTAAATTAGCAGAGGTTATCCAGAATTTATTTAAGTAGGGGGATTATAAAATGACAAGAGCGTTAGCCATGATTTCAGGTGGATTAGATAGTATACTGGCAGCAAAATTAATAAAAGAACAAGGGATAGAAGTTATAGGGATATGCTTCAGATCATATTTTTTCAATGAAGAAAATGCTAAAAGAATGACAAAACAAATAGGAATACCATTAGAAGTAGTTGATTTTTCAAAGGAACACTTTGAAATGGTTAAGAGTCCTGATCACGGATGGGGTAAAAATATGAATCCTTGTATAGACTGTCATGCAATGATGATGAGATATAGTGGAGAACTTCTTAAAAAATTCGAAGCTGATTTCATTATAACAGGAGAGGTTTTAAATCAAAGACCAATGTCTCAAAACAGATCGGCTTTAGATGTTGTTAAGAAGCAGTCTGGATTTAGTGATAAAATTTTAAGACCTTTATGTGCAAAGAACTTAAAACCAACTCAGATGGAAATTGACGGATTAGTGGACAGAGAAAAATTATTAGATATTTCAGGAAGAAATAGAAAGCCTCAAATGGCCTTAGCTGAACAATGGGGTATTAAGGATTATCCATCACCAGCAGGCGGATGCAAGCTTACAGAACCTAATTATTCTATAAGATTAAAGGATGTACTTAACAGAAAAGGTGATGCTACAGAAAAGGATATACACCTTCTTAAGTATGGAAGACATTTTGTAAGTGATAACAGCACAAAGATAATTGTATCTAGAACTGCTGATGAGGGTAATGAATTAAAAAAATTATTAAACAAAAATGATTTAATGTTTATTCCAAGTAATTTTAACGGAGCTATGGTAGTTATACCAGAAGGATATATTCCAAATGAGGATGATATAATTCTAGCATGCAGATTAGCAGTGAGATACAGCAAGGGCAGAGATGAGGAAAGCGTTGAAGTTAAGTATGGACGTGTATCTACTAATTTCACTGACGTAAGAAATGTTTCTGCAATAACGCAGGAAGAACTTGAAAAATATAATATTAATTAAATTAAAATAAAATTTATTTGTATTTTGGAGGAGAACATGGTTAAAAATGCAGTTATTACTGTTCAAAGCAGGGTTTCGGTTGAAGATGATTTAATAGAAGTAATAACTCCAGGAAAATTTCATATTACTAAAAGTGGATTTAAAGTTGAATATGATGAAACTAAGCTTTCAGGAATGGAAGGAACTAAAACTACTATGGTAATCAAGGATAAATACTTTAAGTTAAACAGAGTTGGGACAACTGAAACAAACATGGAGTTTGAAAAAGATACACAATCAGTATCACTATATAAGACTCCTTTTGGTGCAATGAGTGTTGTAGTTGATACTAAGAATTTAGAAATTGATGTTGATGACAATGGCGGCACAATACATATCTTATATACTTTAAATGTTGAAGGACAACAGTTGATAGAAACTGATTTAAATGTAGTTATAAAAGCTCAATAAAACATAAAAGGAGTATTGATTTAAAATTTATTTAAATCAATACTCCTTTTTAATATGAATAAGATATAAACCTTATATCAAATCTTAAATGATTAAAGCATGAGTATTATGGATATAATTAACTTTAGGATTATTATGTTAAGTGTCATATATGAATATATTTCAAGTTAAGCGGTTTTAATCAGACTGATGAATAAAGTGTAAGATTAAGGGAGGTTAGTATGGATAATAATAAGTATTTAAAAATATTAAAGATTATATACGGTTATTATGGAATAGATGAAAGCGGATTTGTTAAGTTATTAAAAAATAGAGATAAAAAATTTCTGATTTTACTTGTATTAAAAAATAATAATTTCCTTGAGAGTTCTGATTTAATTAATATATTCGGGATAAATAGTGTAAGTAAGATGAAGCGTACTATTAAAAGTGCTGAGGAAAAGTTTCTGGTAAACAGTTTTTTTAGAAAGGATTATGTAGAATTAGAAGAAAAAATAAAAAAACAAATAGACTAGTGCAAAAAAAGACTAGATATTAATAAAGATATGTGATATTATATATTCTATGTTATTAAAAACAACACAAATAAACCAATAAAATGTCTATTTATTGGGTGAGTTTTAGTATACCACTATAAAGAAGATAAGTCAATAGAAAAATAAAATAAATTTATTTCGACATATATAGGAGGATAAGATGAATAATACGAAGTACATTTTTGTTACAGGTGGAGTTGTATCAGGACTCGGAAAAGGAATAACAGCAGCATCTCTTGGAAGATTGTTAAAAAACAGAGGTTTAAAGATTTCAATTCAAAAGTTTGATCCATACTTAAATGTAGATCCGGGTACAATGAGTCCATATCAGCATGGAGAAGTTTTTGTAACTGATGATGGAGCTGAAACAGACTTAGATTTAGGTCATTACGAAAGATTTATAGATGAAAGTTTAGGCAAGAATTCTAACGTAACAACTGGTAGAATATATAGCTCAGTTATAGAAAAAGAAAGAAGAGGGGAATACCTTGGTGGAACAGTACAGGTAATACCTCACATAACTAACGAAATAAAAGATAAAGTTTATCAGGTAGCAAAAGAAAGAGATTTAGACATTGTAATTACTGAAATTGGTGGAACAGTTGGAGATATCGAATCTCAACCATTCTTAGAAGCAATAAGACAAATCAAGAGCGAAGTTGGGGCAGAAAATGTATGTTATATTCATGTTACACTAGTGCCTTATCTAAAAAAAGGTGGCGAGTTAAAAACTAAGCCAACTCAGCACTCTGTTAAAGAATTAAGAACAATAGGTATACAGCCAGATATAATAGTATGTAGAACAGAACAGGAATTATCAGATGATATCAAGGCTAAAATAGGTTTATTCTGTAATATAGAAGGAAAATCAGTTATTCAAAATCTTGATGCAGATCATCTTTATGAAGTTCCATTAATGTTACATGATGAAGGTTTAGACAATCTAGTATGTGAAAAATTACATTTAGGATGTAAGGACATAGATAATTCTGAGTGGATAAGCATGGTTAAAAGAATAAAGAACCTTAAAGAAAATGTTGAAATAGCATTAGTAGGTAAATATGTGGAATTACATGATGCATACATATCAGTTGTTGAAGCATTAAGTCATGGTGGATACGCTAATAATTCAAAAGTTAGAATAAGATGGATCAATGCTGAAGAAGTTGAAACCGGAGACGTAAATGAAATATTAAAAGGTGTTGATGGAGTTTTAGTTCCAGGTGGATTTGGTGATAGAGGAATTGAAGGAAAAATATCATCAATAAGATGGGCAAGAGAAAATAAAGTACCATTTTTAGGAATATGTTTAGGCATGCAGTGTTCAGTTATAGAATATGCAAGAAATGTTTTAGGATTTGATGGTGCAAACAGTTCAGAAATAAATCCTGATACAAAATATCCTGTAATCGACATTATGAATGACCAAAAGGATATAGAAAATCTTGGTGGAACAATGAGATTAGGTCAATATCCATGTAAATTAGACACAGAAAGTACTTCATATGAGGTTTATGGAAAAGAAAATATCAGCGAAAGACATAGACATAGATATGAATTTAATAATAAGTATAGACAACAAATATCTGAAGCAGGAATGAGAATAGCTGGAACAAGTCCAGATGAAAGATTAGTAGAAATCGTTGAAGTTAAAGATCATCCTTGGTATGTAGCAGTACAATTCCATCCTGAATTAAAATCAAGACCAAATAAACCACACCCATTATTTGTAGGATTTATAGAAGCTGCATTAAATCATAGCAGATAATATATAGAGTACATAAAACAAAGTAATTTGTAATATTAAAAAAATTAATATATAATAGAGTAAACTGGTGAAATGAATATAATTTCACCAGTTTAAAATTACTTTAACATAATTTATTTTAAGACTAATTTCCTCAGTTTAAAATTTAATATTTTGTAATATTAAATTTCTTATTTTATTTAAGTAATTATCACATCAAGTAATCTTTAAAAATTTTCCAAAAAGTAATGTCAGATAAAATTTTATAGATACGAATTTAAAATCTTTAAATTTTGGAGGTGCAGGTTTGACTAAACAAGATTATGAAAGCATGACCTTAAACAAATTAAAGGAAATTGCAAAAGAATTAGGAATAAAGAATATATCTAAATATAAAAAGAATGAATTAATAGAAGAAATTATAAATGTTTCTCCAAATTCGATAAATAAGGATGGGGTAATTCTTAGAGAAAATATTGCTCCTAAAATGTCTGAGAATAATCAGAAATCGGATTCGGGATCTACAAGTTATAAAAATTTTTCAGAAGGTTCAAGAACATATAATAACAATGAAATAAGAAGAGATAATAGCAATGAAGGTTTCAAAAATAAGACTGATGAAAAGAATATAAGAAGAAATTATAGTGATAATCAATCAATAAATAGCAGTACTGCTAATAATATGAGAAATGAAGAAAGTATGTTAGAGAGAACTGAAAAAAAAGAAGTTTTAAGAGAAATGATTAATGAATCAAATAGTGCTAAAGGGATATTAGAAATATTAGAAAATAATAATTTTGGTTTCTTAAGATGCAAAAATTATCTAACAAGCAGCGAGGATATCTATGTTTCTCCATCACAAATAAGAAGGTTCAATTTGAGAACTGGAGATGAAGTTGAAGGCAAGATAAGAGAAGCTAAAGAAGGCGAAAAATTTAAAGCTTTACTATTTGTCCAAAAGGTAAATGGTGAATCACCAGAAAAGGCTATTGGAAGAAAATCTTTTGAAACATTAACACCAATATATCCAACTGAAAGATTAAAGCTTGAAACTCAGAACAGCAATGATTTATCTTCAAGATTAATGGATATAATATGTCCTTTAGGTAAAGGACAGAGAGGTATTATAGTTGCACCACCTAAAGCAGGTAAAACAACATTATTAAAGAAGGTAGCTCAAAATATAGTAAGAAATTATCCTGACATAAAGCTTATAGTGCTTCTTATAGATGAAAGACCAGAAGAAGTTACTGATATGATGAGATCTATTAATGGAGATGTGGTTTATTCAACTTTTGATGAAGAACCACAAAACCATGCAAAAGTTGCTCAGATGGTTTTAGAAAGAGCTAAGAGAATGGTAGAGCAAGGTAAAGATGTAGTTATACTTATGGATAGTATAACTAGACTATCAAGAGCATACAACTTAACAATAACACCTACAGGAAGAACTTTATCAGGAGGACTTGATCCAGGAGCACTAATAATGCCTAAGAAGTTCTTTGGAGCAGCAAGAAACATTGAAGAAGGTGGAAGTCTTACTATTCTTGCAACAGCTCTTGTTGAAACAGGATCAAGGATGGATGATATGATTTTTGAAGAATTCAAGGGTACAGGAAATATGGAAGTACACTTAGATAGAAGACTTCAGGAAAGAAGAATTTTCCCAGCTATAGATGTATATAAATCAGGTACTAGAAAAGAGGATTTATTATTATCTAAAGAAGAGCTTGATGTGGCATTCTCAATCAGAAAAGTCATGTATAAAGACGGAAATGCAGATGATATTACAGAAAACCTTATAAATATGCTTTCAAAAACTAAAAATAATGCAGAATTTATTGAAACTTTTCAGAAGAGCAATACGAAAAAGTAAATATAATTAATAAAACTAAGGTGACTATATTCTTATTATTAGTCACCTTAGTTTTTAGATTCGTCTATTAAATTTTCTGCAATATCTACTATTTTTTCTAATGAATAAGTGGCTGCCAGAGATTTTAATTTATCTTTTTTAACTGATAAGTACTCTGGATTATTTATTAAAAAATTTATTGTATCGTTAATTTTATTTAAATCTTCAATTAATATGGAATAACCTTCGCTTGTTAAGAAATCTATATTTTCTTTTTCCTGACCAGGTATTGCAAATGGTATTATTAAAGGAATATTTTTTACTATAGATTCTGTTACAGTTAATCCGCCAGGTTTTGAAATAATCACGTCGCAGTAGTCCATTAAATAGGAAATGTCTTTTGTAAAACCTAATATGTGTAGCTTTTTATTAACAAATACATTTTCATTACAATATTGAGTAAGTGTATTCTTTAAATTTGTATTTTTCCCACATACAACAGTAATCCTGAGTTTGTTTGGATTCTTTAATAATTCCTTTAATACAGAAGAAATTTGATTTAATCCTAAGCTTCCGCTCATAAGCAGTAAATTGAAATAAGCTTTATCCTTTAATTCGGAAGCATTTGTTACTTCAGTATAGAATTTCTTACTGATTGGGATTCCTAAAGGATAAATTTTATCTGCATCAATATTTCTCTCTATAAGTGAATTTTTTGTATACATACTCCCTGTAATATATGCATCAACATATTTGCTTATATAAGTGTAGTGAGCCTTGAAGTCAGTTACAATCAATATATAAGGGATTCTTAATCCTTTTTTCTTTAATTCAGAAATAATACGCGTGCTTAATGCATGGGTAGCAACAATTATATCAGGGTTGATTTCATCAATAAGCTTTGATACCTTTCTTCTTGAAAAACAAAAAGGAAAATTCAGTAAAACATTTATCATACTGCTGTCAGTCAATTTATAAAATGCACCATATGTTTTTGGAAATTTGGATGCCATGAGTTCATAACCCTTTACAATTATATCATTAAGAAATTTACTATTATTTTTTAAAAAATCATGTTTTACTATTTCATATCCTCTGCTTTGAAATGATTCTGCAACAGATGAAGCAGCCTGGTTATGACCTTGTCCAGTTGATATTGTTAAGATTAAAACCTTTTTCACGAATTTCACTCATTTCCAATATGTTCTAATTAGTTAGTTATTATAATTATAATACATTTAAAAAATAAAAGTGTTAAATTTAAATTACAATTAACACTTATTATTATTAAATATTACTATTATTTCCAATTGAACAAAAAATATTATTAATTGTTATATAATTATTAATATTTTAAGAAAAAAAGAGAAAGACAATGTCTTTCTCTAAATTTCCTATTTGTTGCTAAGACCGAATCTCTTGTTGAATTTATCAACTCTTCCGCCAACGTCAACGATTTTTTGCTTACCAGTGAAGAATGGGTGGCATTTAGAGCATATTTCAACTTTAAGTTCTTCTTTAACAGAACCAGTAGTGAAAGTGTTTCCACATGCACACTTAACCACAGCATCGTGATGGTATTCTGGATGTATGCCTTCTCTCATTATTTTTCACCTCTTTCAGTTAATAAATATTATTGAATAATCAATAACTACTTGATTATATCATAGGGTAATTTGAGCGTCAATAAATTTGTAGTTTTAAGTATATTGAAAAAAATGAATTATATGTAATAGTGTCGTTATATAAAAAATAATAGTATTAATATGATATAATTTATTAATAAACATATTGTACATATATATTGGTTATGCATATAAATATCTTTTTATGGCAGGTGTTAAATGATATAATCGATTATGATAAAGTAAAAGGAGATACAGATACAGATGAGTAAATTATATTTTAGATATGGTGCAATGAATTCTGGAAAATCAACACATTTAATGCAGGTTGCACATAACTATGAAGAACGAGGGATGAAGGTACTTATTGTAAAGCCAAAGGTTGATACAAAAGGCGGAGATACGCTTGTTTCTAGACTCGGAGTTAACAGACATGTAGATTTATTAGTTTCTGAAGAAGCAAATTTATTTTCAATAATTGATAAATATTTAAAAGAAGGAAGAAGAATAGACTGTATATTAGTAGATGAAGTCCAGTTTATGAAAGCTAATCAGATAGATGAGCTTTTTGAAATTGCAGTTAAAATTGATATTCCTATAATCTGCTATGGACTTAGAACAGACTTCAAGAGGGATGGATTTGAAGGAAGTACAAGACTTCTTTTATTAGCTCATAGTATAGAAGAAATGAAAACTATATGCGCATGTGGAAGAAAAGCTGTATTTAATGGAAGAAAAATTAATGGTAAATTTGTATTTGAAGGGGAACAGATTGCCATAGATGAACAAAATAATGTTGAATATGAATCATTATGTGGACACTGCTATTACAAATACAAAGAAAATTTATAAGAGAGTAAGTGATGTATATAAATGAAAAGGCGTGATGTGGGAGGTCAGGCTGTTATCGAGGGCGTTATGATGAGGGGAAGCAAAAGCCTTGCAACAGCTGTGAGAACTCCAAAGGGAAATATAGAGATAGATTATAAGGACAATAGATCAGTAACTAAAAAACATCCTATATTAAATATTCCATTTATAAGAGGTTTTTTTGTTCTCATAGAATCTATGAAAGTTGGAATGGAGTCATTGAATTATTCAGCATCTTTTTTGGATGATGAGGAAGAAGAACCAACTAAATTTGAATTGTGGCTGGAAAAGAAATTAGGCAAAAAAGCAAATGATGTAATAATAGGATTTACAATGATTGTATCCTTTATTTTTTCAATAGGATTATTTGTAGCTCTGCCTACAGGAGTTGCATCTGTATTTAAAAATATGGGAGCATCTCATGTTGTATTAAATTTAATAGAAGCATTTATAAGAATAGGAATACTAATATTATATATGTATGTTATCAGCAAGATGAAGGATATATATAGATTATTTCAATATCATGGTGCAGAACATAAAACAATATTCTGCTATGAAGCAATGGAAGAACTTACTGTTGAAAATGTAAGAAAGCAACCTAGACTGCATCCTAGATGTGGAACAAACTTTATGTTTTTAATAATGTTTGTCAGTATAATTATTTTTTCATGTACTGGATGGGGTGGAATAGTTGAGAGACTGGTACTTAGAATTGTTCTTATACCAGTTGTTACAGGAATCAGTTATGAACTTATAAAGTGGCTTGGGAAAAATGATGGAAAGCTTGCTAGAATAATAGCTTATCCTGGTTTGAAACTGCAGCTTTTAACAACAAAGGAACCCGATGATTCTCAGATAGAAGTTGCAATTGCATCATTAAAAGCAGCGGAGGGAATTGAAGATTTGGATAAAACAATAGAGGAATTAATTAATACAGGAACAAAAACATTAAAAGATAGTGGTATAGATACAGCAAGGCTGGATTCAGAATTACTACTTGGAAATGTTATTGATAAAGAAAGACTATATCTTATTACCCACAAGGAAGAAACAGTATCAAAAGAACAATGTGCTAAGTTTTTTGATATGATTGAAAAAAGAAGAAAGAAAATGCCAGTAAAATATATATTAAATAAATGTGAATTTATGGGCATAGATCTTCACGTAGAAGAAGGTGTACTTATTCCAAGAGATGATACTGAATTGCTTGTAGATGAGGTGTTAAAAAATATTAAAGAAGATTCAGAAATGCAGGTGTGTGATTTATGTTGTGGCTCTGGAGCAATAGGCATATCGCTTGCATATTTAAGAAAAAATATTAAAGTAGATGTGTTAGATTATTATCCGATTCCAGAAAAGGTTACATTAATAAATATAAAGAAGCATAATCTACAGGACAGAGTATCTTTCATAAAGAGTGATCTGCTACAAGTTCCTATAGGAAATTCGAAGAAGTACGATATTATAGTTTCAAATCCTCCATATATTGAAGAGGAAGAAATAGGAAAGCTTATGGATGATGTTCAGAAATATGAACCTCATACTGCATTGAGCGGAGGAACTGACGGCTTAGATTTCTATAGAAAGATAGTAAATCAAAGCAGTGAAGTTTTAAATGAAAATGGAATATTAGCATTTGAAATAGGATATAATCAAGGTGAAGCAGTAAAATCATTAATGGAAGAAAATAATTTTAAAGATGTAAATGTAATTAAGGATTTTGCAAGTCTTGACAGAATAGTAATTGGACATTTATAAGGTGGAGTGGAAAACATTAAATTTAATAATAGAGTGTTCTCCATTAATTTAGTTCAAATTTTAATTAGATAAATTCAATGAACTATAAACATATTCATATTGATGTGGTAAAATATGTGTAGATTATTGTTTAAATAGCGTTAGTTATTGTAGACTTAATTGATTAAGTATCGAAATCTATGATATAATATAAAAATGCCAAAAATAAAGTACGGAGTGATTACATGTTATTAGATAAATTACAATTTATAGAAAATAAATATGACGAATTATCAGTTAAAATCAGTGATCCATCAATAATGCAGAACCAAAATGAATGGAGAAAGCTTTGCAAAGAGCATGCTGATTTAGAAATTATAGTAAATGCTTATAAAGAATATAAGAAAGTAACTGAAGACTTAGAAGCTAATAAGGAAATGTTAAGCGAAGAAAGTGATAAAGAAATGAGAGAAATGCTTAATGAAGAAATTTCAGAGCTTACTAAAAGAGAAGAAGAATTAGAAAATCATATTCAGATTTTATTATTACCTAAGGACCCTAATGATGATAAGAACGTATTTGTTGAAATCAGAGGTGGTGCTGGTGGTGAAGAAGCAGCATTATTTGCTTATAACTTATTTAGAATGTACACAAGATATGCTGAAACTCAAAGATGGTCAGTAGAAATAATGAGTTTAAATGAAACAGATCTTGGTGGATTCAAAGAAGTTGTATTTATGATCAAAGGTAATGGAGCATATTCTAAATTAAAATATGAAAGTGGAGTTCACAGAGTACAAAGAGTTCCAGATACTGAATCAAGTGGAAGAATCCATACATCAACAGCTACTGTAGCAGTTTTACCAGAAGTTGATGATGTTGAAATCGAAATTAATGATAAAGATTTAAGAATAGATGTATTTAGAGCATCAGGTAACGGTGGACAATGCGTTAATACTACAGACTCAGCGGTTAGAATTACTCACTTACCAACTGGTCTTGTAGTTTCATGTCAAGATGAAAAATCACAGTTAAAAAATAAAGAAAAGGCTATGAAAGTATTAAAGTCAAGACTTTATGAACAGGCTGAAAGAGAAAGAGCAGAAGGAATAGCTGAAGATAGAAAGAGTCAGGTTGGTACTGGGGATAGAAGTGAAAGAATAAGAACTTACAACTATCCACAAGGAAGAGTTACTGATCACAGAATAGGATTAACTTTATATAAATTAGAAACATTTTTAAGTGGAGACATTGATGAAATGATCAATGCGTTGATTACAGCAGATCAGGCTGAAAAAATGAAAGCAATGGGAAAAACACAAGTATAATAATTACTTAAATTAGGGATTGTATCATAATTAGTTTGAGGAAATTTATTTTAATATATTTTCTTTAATTATATTTTGAGACAGTCCCTTTAATAAAGTAATTGGGGGAATGGGAATGGATATATATACAGCTATAAAGAAAGAGAGATTTCATTTAAAAATATTTTTTATTAACATGTTAATAATTTCAATCATTCTTCCTATAGCAGTTGTATTAACAAATTTAACTACAATATTTTACTTATGCTATTTGGGTTCGATTGAATTTTTAATAGTAATATCTGTAATAATAAGACTGAACCATTACAGAGTTATATATAGATGTTCTAATAATAAGTTAGTTTTTAAGACAGGAATTTTTACAAAACAAAACTTGATAATTTGCGATAAAGTTGCATTGGTACATACTAATAAATCAGATTATGATCTTGAAATAGTAATGATAACAAGCGTTAAATTTAAAAATAGGGCACTTAGACAGGTTGATAAGAATTTTCTAAAGAGATATTCTAAGATTGAAAAAGAATATAATTATATAACTAAATTGAATCCAGATAAGGAATATTATTTTCAGGTAATAAGAAGAGGCGGACTAAAGAAATATTTATTATTAGATTTAATATATAAGAATTGTGTTAAAGCGATATACACTGAAGAAAGTATTCAAAATATAAAAATAGCTAGAGGTCAGACTATAGTTTAATAGAAGGAAGGTAAAATATTGGATACAAAAGTTAGCAAAATTAAAAATGTAGCTGAGGAAGAATATAAGATAGAAGAAGCTGCAAAGATTATAAAAGAAGGCGGAATTGTTGCATTTCCTACGGAAACAGTTTATGGACTTGGAGCAGATGCCCTTAATGAAGAAGCAGTAAAAAAAATATTTATTGCAAAGGGAAGACCACAGGATAATCCTCTTATTGTTCATGTAGCATCAAAGGATATTAGTCATTATGTACAGGAAGTTCCTGAAATAGCAGGAGAATTGATGGATAGATTCTGGCCAGGTCCTCTTACTATAATATTAAAGAAGAAAGACATAATACCTTATGTTACAAGTGCTAATCTTGATTCAATAGGGATGAGAATGCCAGATAATGAAATTGCAAGAAAACTTATTGATTTATCAGGAACAGTAATAGCAGCACCTTCAGCAAATATAAGCGGAAGACCGAGTCCTACTGATATCGAAAGATGTGTTGAGGATCTTGAAGGAAGAGTTGACTGTATTATAGGAGGATGCCATAGTGAAATTGGAGTTGAATCTACTATAGTAGACTGTACAGTAAATCCTCCGATTGTTTTAAGACCTGGTGGAATAACATTAGAAATGTTAAAAGAAATAGATTCAAGAATAGAAATTGATAAGGCTATTATGCAAAAACCAAGTGAAAACCTAAAGCCTAAAGCACCTGGAATGAAGTATAGACATTATGCACCAAAAGCAAAAGTTACAATAATTTCGGGAAATAGAAAAAATACTGTTGCAAAAATAAAAGAAATGGTAAACTATAATATAGAAAAACAAAAAAAAGTATGTATACTGACTGTTGAGGAAAATGAAAAGGAGTATGATGAAGGTATTAAAATCGTACTAGGAAGTCTTTCAGACTTATCAACAGTTGCTAAAAATTTATTTGAAGCTTTAAGAAAATGCGATGATTTAAATGCGGATTTAATTTTAGCAGAGGCATATGAAGAAAAAGGTGTCGGGGTTGCTATAATGAACAGACTTAATAAGGCAGCTGGCTTTGACATCATTAATGTTTAAATTTTAGGAGGATCTTTATTATGAAAATTGCAATAGGTTGCGATCATGGCGGATTTGAATTAAAAAATGAAATTATCAAGTATTTAGAAAGTGAAAACTACGAAGTAAAAGATTTTGGAACATATTCAACAGACTCTTGTGACTATCCAGATATAGCACAGCCTGTAGCAGAAGCAGTAGCAGCAAAAGAATTTGATTTTGGTATATTAATATGTGGAACAGGTATAGGAATTGGAATAGCTGCAAATAAAGTACCAGGAATAAGAGCAGCTTTATGTTCAGATACATTTAGTGCACATGCAACTAGAGAACATAATAATGCAAACATATTAACTATGGGTCAGAGAGTTGTAGGAACAGGTCTTGCACTAGAAATAGTTAAGACATTTTTAAATGCAGAATTTGAAGGTGACAGACACCTTAAGAGAATAGATAAAATTACAGCTATAGAAAAGAAATACAGCAAATAATATAATTCAGTTGAGAGTTGAAAATGGAAAAATTGAAAGTTAAGGTTGAAATCTCTGAGAGATTTCTTAAAAATATTATAATTAAAGATATTCCGAAGGAATATCAACCGAAACTATAAACTATCAATTATCAATTCTCAATTGGAAAAGGTAGCCTTTAACAAAATAAATATATTACATATCCAAGTAATTTATTTATTATTTAAATAATAATATAAATAATAGAATATACAAATTTGGAGGAATTAAACATGAGTAGAGTAACAGAAATAAACCATCCTTTAATACTACATAAACTTGCGATCTTAAGAGATGAAAGAACAGGGTCAAAGGAATTTAGACATTTAGTTGAAGAAATTTCAATGCTTATGGCATATGAAGTAACAAGAGATTTAAGTACAGAAGATGTTGAAGTTAAAACTCCAGTATCATTAACAAAATGCAAAATGCTTTCAGGAAAGAAAATGGCAGTTGTACCTATATTAAGAGCAGGACTTGGAATGGTTGATGGTGTTCTTAACTTAATTCCAGCAGCCAAAGTTGGTCATATAGGATTATACAGAGATGAAGAAACTCTTCAGCCAGTAGAATACTTCTGCAAATTACCTCAAGATATTGCAGAGAGAGATGTAATTGTTGTTGATCCAATGCTTGCAACAGGTGGTTCTTCTATAGATGCTTTAACAATGTTAAAGGAGAAAGGAGCTAAACATTTAAGATTAATGTGCTTAGTTGGAGCTCCAGAAGGAATTGAAGCAGTACAAAAGGCTCATCCAGATGTTGATATATATCTTGCAGCAATCGATGAAAAATTAAATGAACATGGGTATATAGTTCCTGGTCTAGGAGATGCTGGTGACAGATTATTTGGAACTAAATAATAATTAGAGGTACTTGGGGTATGGATAGAAGAGATAAACATAATTATTATTTAGATATTGCAGAAACTGTATTGGAAAGAGGAACATGTATAAGAAGAAATTATGGTTCTATAATAGTAAAGAATGATGAGATAATTTCTACAGGTTATACAGGTGCTCCAAGAGGACGAAAAAATTGTATTGATTTAAATAGCTGTATAAGAGAACAGCTTAATATTCCAAGAGGAACACATTATGAACTCTGCAGAAGTGTCCACAGTGAAGCAAATGCAATTATAAGTGCATCTAGACGAGATATGATAGGGGCTACATTATATCTTGTGGGTAAAGATGCAAAAACAAAAAAGTATGTTGAAAATGCAAATTCATGTTCAATGTGCAAAAGACTTATTATAAATTCTGGTATTTCTTATGTTGTGATAAGAGATTCTAAAGATGATTTCAGGGAAATATGTGTGAATTCATGGATTGAAGATGATGATTCAATGCAGTTGAATGATGAAGCAGGATATTAAATAGAATTTTATCTTTTATAGTATTTATCCAGCAGCCTAAATTAAGTGTTGCTGGATAAATTTCAGATATTTCATTAGTCACAGAGTTGGAGGTATGAAAGTGATAAAGAAAAAAATTATTACCATTTTTGGAACACGTCCAGAAGCAATAAAAATGGCACCTTTAGTAAAGGAATTAGAACAAAGGGAAGAAATTGAATCAAAAGTATGTGTAACTGCACAGCATAGAGAAATGTTAGATCAAGTATTAGAATTATTTGATATAACTCCAGATTTTGATTTAAACATAATGAAAACAAAGCAAAGCTTAACAGGGATCACAAATAAAGTATTAGAAGGCTTAGAAGAAGTGTTTAAAGAAGAAAAACCTGACATGATACTTGTACATGGTGATACAACTACTACATTTGCAGGAGCACTGGCTGCCTTTTATCAACAGATAAGTGTTGGACATGTAGAAGCTGGTCTTAGAACATTTAATAAGTATTTTCCATTTCCAGAAGAGATGAATAGAAAATTAACTGGAAGCTTAGCAGATTTACATTTTGCACCTACAAAAGGATCAAAAGAAAATTTATTAAGAGAAGGAATAAGTGAAAGTGATATTTACATAACAGGTAATACTGTAATTGATGCAATGAAACATACAGTTGAATATGATTATGTATTTGAAACTGAAGAACTAAACAATATTGACTTTAATAAGAAAATTATAATGATTACTGCTCATAGAAGAGAAAATTGGGGGCAGGGAATAGAAAATATTTGTGAGGCGTTAAATAAAATAGTTGAGCAGAATGCAGATGTTGAATTAGTTTATTTAGTTCATTTAAATCCAATAGTTAAAGATGTTGTATTTGAAAAGCTTGGTAATAAGGAAAGGATTCATTTGTTATCTCCTCTAGACACTAAGGAAACTCATAATTTAATGAATAAGTCATTTATGGTTATGACAGATTCAGGCGGATTACAGGAAGAAGCTCCTCATTTAGGAAAACCAGTTCTTGTATTAAGAGATGTTACAGAAAGACCAGAAGCTGTTGAAGCAGGAACTGTAAAGCTTGTTGGCACTGATGTTGACATAATTGTAAAAGAAGCAAATGCATTACTTCAAAATGAAGAAGCATATAGCTTAATGAGTAAGGCAATTAATCCATATGGTGACGGAATAGCATCAAAGAGAATAGTAGATGCTATATTAAAATACTATGGATTAAATGATAATGAAGTAGAAGAATTTAAAAGATAAAATTATATTATAATTTAAAAAAAGCAGAAGCTGACTTGATAAGTTGCTTCTGTTTTTTTTGTAAAAATAGACTATTAAATACGGATAATCCTGCTTCAATGAAAAAAGACAAACATATATTATTTAAATTCAAAGCAATGGAAATATATTCTTATTATTTTGTAAGATATTCATAACTATAGAAATCAAGAAAAAATATTGAAATATATACTTTTTATAAAACTTTGTCTAAATTTTAACAATAAACTCTTGATAAAAAAACTAAAAATGGTATAATTATGTTATGTTAATAATTTAACAAAAAGTAAATAAAACACATATTTATAATTTTTAAATAGTAAATGATATTTTTAGGAGGTAAATTATGAGAGACGTAGTCATCGTAAGTGCAGTAAGAACAGCATTAGGAAGCTTTGGTGGTTCATTAAAGGATATTGCAGCACCAGAATTAGGAGCAACAGTAATAAAAGAAGCAGTAAATAGAGCTAATATCAAACCAGAATTAGTTGAAGAAGTAATAATGGGAAATGTTATACAAGCAGGACTAGGACAAAATACAGCTAGACAAGCTACTTTAAAAGCAGGTCTTCCAGAAGAAGTCCCAGCTATGACAATCAATAAAGTTTGTGGATCAGGATTAAGAGCAGTAAGTTTAGCAGCTCAAATGATTAAAGCAGGAGATGCTGATGTAATTGTTGCAGGTGGTATGGAAAACATGTCAGCAGCACCATATGCATTACCAACAGCTAGATGGGGACAAAGAATGAATAACGGAAAAATGGTAGATACTATGGTAAATGATGCATTATGGGATGCATTCAATAATTATCATATGGGTGTTACTGCTGAAAATATAGCAAAAGAATGGGGAATAACTAGAGAAGAACAAGATGCTTTCTCAGCAGCTTCTCAACAAAAAGCAGAAAGAGCTATTAAAGAAGGAAGATTTAAAGATGAAATAGTTCCAGTAATGATTCCTCAAAGAAAAGGAGATCCAAAAGTATTTGATACAGATGAATTCCCAAGATTCGGAACAACTGCTGAAACTTTAGCAAAATTAAAACCTTGTTTTATAAAAGATGGTACAGTAACAGCAGGTAATGCTTCAGGAATCAATGATGGAGCAGCAGCGTTTGTAGTTATGAGTGCTGAAAAAGCTGAAGAATTAGGAATTAAACCATTAGCTAAAATTCTTTCATACGGTTCTAAAGGATTAGATCCAGCTATAATGGGATATGGTCCATTCCATGCGACTAAGAAGGCTTTAGAAGTAGCTAACTTAACTGTAGAAGATTTAGACTTAATTGAAGCTAATGAAGCATTTGCAGCTCAAAGTTTAGCAGTAGCTAAGGACTTAAAATTTGACATGGATAAAGTTAATGTAAATGGTGGTGCTATAGCATTAGGACATCCAGTTGGAGCATCAGGAGCAAGAATTCTTGTTTCACTTATTCATGAAATGCAAAAGAGAGATGATGCTAAAAAAGGTTTAGCTACATTATGTATAGGTGGCGGTATGGGAACAGCTGTCATTGTTGAAAAAATGTAATATTTGATTTAATTTTGCTAAAAGGCTATTACGAGTATTGTAATAGCCTTTTAATTTATGAAAAAACAAAAAATATCTATCCATGATACAGAAATAAACAATTTATTTTCTATGTTTTTAATTATCTGGCTAGATGTATACAGTAATGATATATAAGTAAAGGAATAATAATTAAATAAAATACAAAATACAGGTTTGATCATAGATTATTTTAGTATAATATGTTTAATTTATGAGAAGCATATTATGAGAATATATCTGTAAACAAAAATATGTAGTTAATATTTTACAAAAAACAACTTATAATATTGCAAGATTTTAATTTTAATCATGTATGAGTTATGTTGAGTTGTGTTAAAGAGTTTTTAATACGCTGTTATAAAGTGTATAAAAGCACTTTTTAACCCAAATTTAAGAAAAATGTAATAAAAAAAAAATAAATTATTGAATAAGATTCCTGATTTGTATTCACTAGTATAAATTATATGTATGGACTAAAAATTAACAAAAAGTACACAATTATATTAAATTTTATAGATAATCAAAGAATTTTAAAAGTAATAATCAATGAAAATGTTATCAGAAACAAGAAATACTTTATTCAAATAAATGAATATTCTGACAAATGAATAATAATAACTGGAATTATTTATTAAAGAAGAAAATGAGAGTAATACCTAATATTAGTTAAGCAATATGAAGAAATTGTGAGTTATTTTGAAAATGCTTAGAAAAAGGAGTGAATTTAACTGAAAATAATGCTTTGTTAAAGATGTACATGGAGATATAATATCTGATATTGAAGACAGGAGGTATGTATGAGTAAAGAGATGAATAATCTTCTCCGAAATACGATAAAATATGATTTGGGAAGTGGAATATTGATATCTTTATTGATGGTACTATCTTCCTCGCTTTTATATGCAATGATTTATCTGTTAGGTATAGTTGTGGGATTGCTGAATTTCTTATGCAGCTACTATGTGACAAATAAGTTTTTATTTAAACAGGGTGCTAGTTCTGTAATAGCTTTATTTATAACTATTTTCAGAATCATGCTTGTGATTATAATAGCAGTACCTTTAGTAAATAATTTAAAATATGTCGCTTTATATCTGGCTGGATTCATTTCACATCTTATAATAATGAGTATTTCTTGCATTCTAAAAAATAAATAGGAAGGGGAGTGTTTAAAGTGGAACAGAGCCCAATTATATATTCCCACAATTTTGGATTCTTTACTCTTGATATTACAACAAGCGTAATAGTTCAATGGGTAATTATAGCCATACTGGGTATAGGGTCATTTCTGTTAACAAGAAATTTAAAGGAAAAGCCTGACAAGAAACAGGCTGCTCTTGAGAAAATTTACATTACGGTTGAATCGGTTGTGACAAATACAATGGGCGAATCCTATTTGAGATTTATACCTTATATAGGAAGTTTAATGGTATACTTAATATTTTTAAACTTTATGGGGTTAATAGGAATAAAGCCACCAACACAAGATTTAAGTGTAACAGTAGGTTTAGCAATTACTACTTTCATAACTATTCATTACACTGCAATAAAAAGAAATGGGTTTGGAAAATATTTGAAAGGATATGTACATCCATTTGCATTTATGGTGCCAATTAATGTAATGGAAAGGGTAATGCTTCCTGTATCTTTAGCTCTTCGACTTTTTGGTAATATGCTGGCGGCAACTATATTAGTTGATTTAGTATATGAAGCGTTAGGGCATTTTGCAATAGGAATACCTATAATAGTACATGGCTATTTTGATTTGTTTGATGGAACAATTCAAATGCTAGTATTTTCAATGTTAACTATGATTCAAATCAAGTTAACTGCAGAACACTAATAATTAATATTTTAAGAAAACAATTTTTTAGGAGGAATTAATAATGAGTATTGGAGCTTTAGCAGCAGGTATAGCTGTATTAACAGGAATTGGAGCAGGAATAGGAATAGGAATTGCTACAGGAAAGGCTACAGAAGCAATTGGAAGACAGCCAGAAGCAACAAGTAAAATTCAAACAGCTTTAATTATAGGTGCAGGTCTTGCAGAAGCAACAGCAATTTACGGATTAATAGTAGCAATCATGGTAATGGGTAAATAATAAATAATATGAGTTGAGTGCATTGACTCCGAAGGGAGGATATAAGTAAGTAGATGGATATTGATATTAACATTTCAACGCTGATATTTACATTAATTAACTTTGTTATTTTAGTCTTAATCTTAAAGCATTTCTTTTGGAGTAAACTTCAAGCAGTTATTGAAGAAAGACAAAATAATATTGATGAAAAATTAATGAAAGCAGATGAAGATTCTGAAAAAGCTAGAATGTATTTATTACAAAATGAAAGAATCTTAAAAGAAGCTAGAGAAGAAGGTAAGAAAATCACTGAAAAGCAGAAGCAGAAAGGTGATAAGATTTATGAAGAAATAGTTGCAAATGCAAAAGTAGAAGCAGATGCATTGATAGAAAGAGCAAATGTAGAAATTGAAAGAGAAAAAGAAAAAGCTGAATATGAAATAAAGAAACAGGCAGTTGGTTTGGCTGTAGAACTTTCAGTTAAGGCTTTAGAAGATAGTATAGACGAAGAAGTACATAGAAAGCTTATAAGCGATTTTATTGCTAAGGTAGGTATGTAATTATGTATGAATATTTAGATCGTAGATACGCATTGGCTCTTTATGAAGTAGCTGAATCTAAGGGAAAAGTAAATGAATATCTTCAAGACTTAAGAGAAATCTGTGATTTGATAGAAAATAATTGCGATTTTTATGAAGTAATACGTCATCCACAAATTAATACAAGAAGAAAGAAACAGACTTTTATCAATATATTTAAAGGCAAGATTGATGAAGAATTATTATCTTTCTTATTAATATTGATTGAAAAGGATAGAATACTTTATCTTAGGGAAAAGCTTAACGAGATGGAAAAAATTGATCTCGAACGCAAAAATACTTTAAAAGGGGTAATAAAAACAGCCGTACCTCTTTTAGATAGTGAATTTAATACTTTAAAAGATATCTTTGAGAAAAAGTATGATAAAAACATTATTTTTGAAGCTAAAGTGGACAAAAAAGTTTTAGGTGGGGTTTATGTTAGAATCGGAAATGATGTTATTGATGATACTGTTAAATCAAAAATAGATGAAATGAAAGATTTAATGCTTAGAAAGAAATAGAGGTGAATCCATGAATATTAAACCAGAAGAAATAACTTCTATTATAAAAAAAGAAATTGAAAAATATGAAAAGCAAATTAAAACAGTAGATTCTGGTACTATCATCCAGGTAGGAGATGGTGTTGCAAGAGTTTATGGATTAGATGATTGTATGGAAGGTGAATTATTAGAATTCCCTAATGATGTTTACGGAATGGCACTTAACCTTGAGCAGGATAATGTTGGATGTGTTCTTTTAGGATCTGAAGAAGGAATAAAAGAAGGAGACATAGTTAAAGGAACAGGAAAAATAGTTCAAGTTCCAGTTGGAGAAGCAATGATAGGAAGAGTTGTAAATGCTCTTGGAGAAGCTATTGATGGCAAAGGTCCTATAATGACTGATGAAACTAGAGCAATTGAAGTTCCAGCGCCAAGTATTATTGACAGAAGCTCAGTTAATGAACCTCTTCAAACAGGAATTAAGGCTATCGATTCAATGATTCCAATAGGTAAAGGACAGAGAGAACTTATAATTGGAGACCGTCAAACTGGTAAAACAGCAATAGGTATAGATACTATATTAAACCAAAAGGGTAAAGATGTAATATGTATATATGTTGCTATAGGTCAAAAGCAATCTACAGTTGCACATATAGTTAACACATTAACTGAAATGGGTGCAATGGACTATAGTATAGTAGTAAGTTCAACAGCAGCAGAATCTGCACCGCTTCAATATCTTGCTCCATATGCAGGATGTAGTATTGGTGAGTACTTCATGCATCAAGGAAAGGATGTATTAATAATATATGATGACCTTTCTAAACATGCTGTGGCTTATAGAGCTATGTCATTATTACTTAAGAGACCACCAGGAAGAGAAGCATATCCAGGAGATGTATTCTATATACACTCTAGATTACTTGAAAGGTCAGCTAAGTTATCTAAAGAATTAGGAAGCGGTTCATTAACAGCACTTCCTATAATAGAAACACAAGCTGGAGATATTAGTGCTTATATACCAACAAATGTAATATCAATTACAGATGGACAGATATTCCTTGAATCTGATTTATTCAACTCAGGACAAAGACCAGCTATTAACCCTGGTATATCTGTATCAAGAGTTGGTGGTAGCGCACAGATCAAAGCAATGAAGCAGGTAAGTGGTACATTAAGACTTGAACTTGCACAATATAGAGAACTTGAATCTTTTGCTCAATTTGGATCAGACCTTGACAGTGATTCAAGCAGAAGACTAGAAAAGGGTAAGAGGTTAATGGAAATATTGAAACAAGATCAATATCAGCCATTAGATGTTGAAAAACAAGTAATGATTTTATATGCGACTGTTAATGATTTCTTATCTGATATTAAAGTTGCTGATATAAAAAAATTTGAAAGAGAATTCTTAGAATTTATGGATACTCATCATAGAGAAGTTGGTAAGGCAATACTATCTGAAAAGACATTAACAGATGATATTAAATCTGCCCTTGAAGGAGCAATAATTGAATTTAAGAAAGTATTTTTACAGGAACAATAAAATATTTCAATGTGATGTCTGCTAATTTGAATTGAGTTTTTGAATCATATTAATGACTCGTAATTGAAGTATATTGAATTTTGTCTTAAAAAATAATTAATGTAGAAATCTTTATGTTTTCTACATTAATTAAAGATAAAAGAAGTATAAATAAAGCAGTTTAAATCCCGATATGGGATTTTATATTTAATTGTTAACTGCTAACTAAATTTCAGGAGGTGGAAGACATGGGTGCAGCTGGACTTATTGATATAAAAAGAAGAATTAAGTCAGTAGAAAGTACAAGAAAAATTACAAATGCCATGGGACTTGTTGCCACTTCTAAGTTAAGAAGATCTAGAAAAGAATTGTTAGTAAATCAAAAGTTTATTGATTCAATAGAAACTATTATAAAGAATCTGGCAGCAACTGTTACTGATACTGAAAGTATTTATTTTAAAGGAAATAATAGTGAAGATAAATTATATATTGTAATAACATCAGAATCAGGGTTATGTGGTGGATTCAATGGTGGTGTAGTATCTTACTTAGAAAAAGTAATAGGAAATGAAAGAAACAATGCAAGAGTCATTGTGGTTGGTAAAAGAGGTTTGGGTTATGTTAGAAGAGCAGGCTTTGAACCAGTTGCAGAGTTTGTAGATATTTCAGATTTACCAACTATTAAAGAATCAAAAATTATTTTTGAAAAAGCTCTTAAATTGTATAAAGATAAAGAGATAAGTGAAGTAAATGTAGTATATTGTGATTTTGTTTCGCCAGTTAAACAAATTCCTACAAGTGTTAAGATTCTGCCTATCGAAAAGAACGATGGAGAAGCTGAAAAATGCATGATTGAACCAAATGCTGAGCAGGTTTTAAATGATTCTTTAGAAATTTATTTAAAAGCAAAAATAAGAAATATTTTATTGAGTTCAAAATGCAGTGAGCAGAGCTCTAGAATGACTGCAATGGATGGAGCGACAAGTAATGCTAATGACTTATTGGATTCTTTAAATATTGCGTTCAACAGAATAAGACAGACAATGATAACACAGGAAATAAGCGAAATTGTTGGAGGAGCAGAAGCTCAAAAATAGTAAGGAGGTATATCTTATGCCTGGAAAGATGGGAAAAGTAGTTCAAGTAATTGGACCGGTAATAGATATAAAGTTTGATTCAGATTCTCTTCCTAATTTATATAACAGTATTCATATAGATATGGGAGAACATACTTTAGTTGCAGAAGTTGAGCAGCACGTTGGTGATGATATAGTAAGAGCAATAGCAATGGAAGCTACTGAAGGTTTAAAAAGAGGAATGGAAGCTATTGATACAGGAAAACCAATTTCTGTTCCAGTAGGTAATGAAGTTCTAGGAAGATTATTTAACGTTTTAGGAAATCCTATTGATAATGCTGGAGGAGTTGATGCAAAGGAAAGCTATCCTATACATAGACCAGCACCAAGCTTTAAGGAGCAGTCAGTAGAACCTGAAATGTTTGAAACAGGGATTAAGGTTATAGATTTACTTGCTCCTTATCAAAAAGGTGGTAAGACAGGTTTATTTGGTGGAGCAGGAGTTGGTAAAACAGTTTTAATTCAGGAACTTATCAATAATATAGCAAAACAACATGGTGGATTATCAGTATTTACTGGAGTTGGTGAAAGATCAAGAGAAGGTAATGATTTATATCACGAAATGAGAGATTCAGGAGTTATAGATAAGACAGCATTAGTATTCGGACAAATGAATGAGCCACCTGGAGCTAGAATGAGAGTTGCATTAACAGGACTTACAATGGCAGAATACTTTAGAGATAAAGGTCAAGATGTTTTGTTATTCATAGATAACATATTCAGATTTACTCAGGCTGGTTCAGAAGTATCTGCGTTACTTGGAAGAACACCTTCAGCTGTTGGATATCAGCCAACACTTGCAACTGAAATGGGTGCACTTCAAGAAAGAATCACATCAACAGTTAGTGGTTCAATAACATCAGTTCAAGCTGTTTACGTTCCTGCTGATGATTTAACTGACCCGGCACCAGCAACAACATTTACTCACTTAGATGCTAAAACAGTTTTATCTAGAAGTATTGTTGAACTTGGTATTTATCCAGCAGTTGATCCACTAGAATCATCATCAAGAATGTTAGATCCAAGAATAGTTGGTGAAGAACACTATAAAGTAGCTATGGGAGTTAAGAATGTACTTGAAAAATATAAGCAATTACAGGATATAATAGCTATTTTAGGTGTTGATGAATTAGGGGATGAAGATAAAGCTATAGTTGCAAGAGCAAGAAGAATCCAGAGATTCTTATCTCAGCCATTTACAGTTGGTGAACAATTTACTGGAATGAAGGGTAAATATGTTCCAATAAAAGAAACTATAAGAGGTTTTAAGGAAATTCTTGAAGGTAAGTATGATGATATACCAGAATCAGCATTCTTATGGGCAGGAACTATAGACGATGTTTTAGAAAAAGCTAAAACTTTGAAGTAAGGAGATGTTAGGGTATGGCTAATAGCTTTTTACTTAGAATAGTTACACCAAGTCATGATGTTTATGAAGGACTTGTTCAACGCGTATTTTTAAAGAATAAAGATGGTGAATTTGAGGTTTTAGCTAATCATGAAAATATGATAACAAGCACTGTTCCAAATATAGCAAGATTTGTTGATGAGAAAGGGGAAACTCATGAGCTTTTTATTTCAACAGCAATTGTTAATATTGTAAAAGGTGAAGTTAGCATTTGTAGTGATGCAGCAGAATTTGCAGAAGATATTGATTTTAATAGAGCAGAACAAGCAAAGAAAAGAGCGGAAGAGAAAATGTCTTCACCGGAGATTTTCGATAAGGAAAGAGTTAAGCTTGCATTGCTAAGAGCAAATGAAAGACTAAAATTAAAGAGGAAATAGATTTATTATAAAAAAGTGTGATTTTTTAAGTATAATTTAAAAATCACACTTTTTTATTTTAGAAAGAAATAAAAGTAGAAATAAACATGAATTAGTACAATTTATCACAAAATATAGAGTAATTTATATAATAATACTATAAAGTTATTGATGTATGGAATAAATTTTTGAATAGTGACAATAATTAAAAAAAGATAAAGGTGGGAGTGGTTTTTATGAAAATAAAAATAAGTATAGTAATTCTTATTTTATTATCTTTTTTTAATATTGGAGCTGTTTCAGACAGCCATATAAAAGTCAGTTCATTCAATAATTTAGAATCTTTCTTTGAGAATAAAAGTGAATTTGTTGAAAATGGTTATAAGATACAATATAAGACTATAAATAATGTAGAAGATGAGAGAAATAGGATTAAAGGATATATTATAGATAAATTTAATATAGATTATAAAGAAACAGAAGAAAATAAAATTAATTTTTTTAATGAAGATGTACAGATAGATGCACAGTTGTGGAATGAGGGTATGTATACTTATGCAGCAATAACTGTAGTTAATAATAATCTAAACTATAAGACTGAGGACCTGGAAAGCATGATTCAAGGGTTAATTACTAATGATTTTCAGGAAGTACAGTGCTACAGATATTACAAAGGCAGAATATCATCTGATAAGGAATATGAATATACTGAAGATATATGCAATAGTATTTATAAATCTGAGATGCTGGATTTGAATAATGGATATACAGGCAGGGGATATTGTTCTGATGGTGAAAAAATAAATTTCGCTATAAGCAATTATAATACAGGTGCTTATATAATTATTGGTACGCCAATAATATTTGCAACATACTAACAATTAAATGTGGAGGATAATATGGAGAAAATAGTAGTAAAGGGTGTAAAAGAACTTAGGGGCGAAGTTAATATTAGCAGTGCTAAAAACTCGATTCTACCAATAATTGCAGCAACTATACTATGTCCAGAACCCATAGTAATAAATAATACACCTATGTTAGAAGATGTTGAAGTAATTTGTAAACTACTAAATGAACTTAACTGCGATATTAATATTTCTAACATTACTAATCAATTAATAATAGATACAAAAGATATAGTGGTAATAGATGCTGATGCTGAGCTTATTAGAAAAATGAGGGCATCATTTCTTATTATGGGACCTATGCTTTCAAGATTTGGATACTGTAAGCTATCATTGCCAGGAGGATGTAACATAGGAAGCAGGCCTATAGATCTGCATCTTAAGGGGTTTAAGTTATTAGGTGCAGACATTACAATAGGGCATGGATTTGTTGAAGTAAGAGCAAAGAAATTAACTGGAAATAGAATATATTTAGACTTCCCTTCAGTAGGGGCAACAGAGAATATAATTATGGCTTCTGTCTTAGCTGATGGAACTACTATAATTGAAAATGCTGCTGAAGAGCCAGAAATATGGGATTTAGCAAATTTTTTAAACAAAATGGGTGCTAAAATTGAAGGCGCAGGCTTAGGCAAGATAACAATTACTGGAGTTAAGTCTTTAAAGGGGATAGAGTACACACCTATATATGACAGAATAGAAGCAGGAACCTTTATGATAGCAGCAGCTATTACAAACAGTAAGATAAAAATAAATGGAGTCAATGAAGAACATTTAAGGCCAGTAATAGAAAAGCTTAAAGAAGGAGGAGTTATTTTTAGTGAATATAAGAATAATTCTATAATAGTTGATGGAAGAAATAAAAAATCTCCGCTTGACATTAAAACGTTACCACACCCTGGATTTCCTACAGATATGCAGGCTCAGATAATGAGTTTACTTTCAGTTGTTGAAGGTGTAAGCATAATTACTGAAACTGTATTTGAAAATAGATTTATGCATGTTGCTGAACTTCAGAGGATGGGAGCTAATATTAAGATTGATGGAAGAACAGCTATAGTTGAAGGGGTTGCTAAACTAACAGGATGTCAGGTTAAGGCTACAGATTTAAGAGCAGGAGCAGCAATGATATTAGGGGGATTGGTAGCAGAGGGAGAAACAAGAATAAGTGATGTTTATCATATTGATAGAGGTTATGTAGAGATAGAAAAGAAATTTAGGAAAATAGGTGCTGACATATATAGAATTGATGAATAGATAAGTTGTCTCAAAATATTATTTTTATATTTTGGGATAACTTATTATTTTTATATGAATATATTTGAATCTTATGCTTTTGATTATAAAAATAGGTTAACTTTCTTGTAAATTTTAGCTATTAAATATATCTACATTTAAATAATTAAAGCTGTAGTTACATAATCATAATAATATCCAAGAAACATATAATTTATAGTGAAGTTTTTTGGAGGAATTAAAGAATGAAAATGATTAAAGAAGAATGTAGGAAACTTAAGATAAATAGTAATGCAAAGAGTGTTATTATAATGAGTGCAATTATATTGCTAATGATGATATTACTACCAATAATATTTTTGAATGATAGTAATACTATTACTGAAATATCAGCTTTTAATTTGGATGAAAAAAATATAGTAAAAGGTTCGGGAGTTTCATTTCCTAACAATGGAAAGGTGAAATTATATAGAAGAGAAAAAGGTACTGTTGAGGAGTTAGAGTTAGAAGAATATATTAAAGGTGTTGTAGCGAGTGAAATGCCTGCTAATTTTGATGAGGAAGCATTAAAGGCTCAGGCAGTTGCAGCAAGAACTTACTATATGAATAAAAGGCTAAATCCATGTAAAGATGCACAAAGCAGAGGAGCAGAAATATGTGACAGCACTAATTGTCAGGTTTACATGGATAAGAATGAACGATTATCGAAATGGAGCCAGAAAGATGGTGAAAGTAATTGGAGTAAGATAGAAGAAGCAGTTGAATCAACAAGGGGAGAAGTTCTTACTTATGATGGTGCTGTATTGGAATATCCACAATTTTTCGCAGTTAGTTCAGGAAAAACAGAGGATGCTGTAGATGTACTATCAATGGATATACCGTATCTGAAATCTACTGAAAGTACAGGAGATGAAATAGCGCCTAAATATGAAACCACATTAAGCATATCAATTGATGATTTTATCAATAAGATAAAGACAGAATATAAGAATATTAAGATATATAAGAATAACATAAAAGATTCTATTAATATCCAAAGTTATACTCAAGGTGGAAGTGTGAAAGAGATAAAAGTAGGTAGTGAAGTTATTGCAGGTGTTGATTTCAGAAGGCTATTAAATTTAAACTCTACTAATTTTAGGATATCTTTTAATGATGATAATATTATATTTTCATGTAAAGGATATGGGCATGGAGTTGGAATGAGTCAGTGGGGAGCTAATGCAATGGCTAAAAATGGTGATAAATATGATACGATACTAAAACACTATTATAGTGGTGTTGAAATAGAAAAAATTAAATATGTTTAAGTAGAGTAAAAATAGAAGCATTCGTTTAACGAATGCTTCTATTTTAGTATTTAAACTACATTTATTGAAATTAATATAAATTATTACGTTTAGAAAAATATAAAGTGGACATAATTGTAGTTAATAGCAGAATATTAATGCTATTTGGTTTTGGAGATTAATACTAAATAAGAAAAAAATAAAAAATAGTTAAAAATATGTATTAAACTTCAAAAAAAGGAAAAGATAAGTAAAGGAGGTGTTCATAATGGACAAAAATTTTAAAGTGAAACTAAAGGATTTAATGAGCAGGGACGGTTTTTACATTGCTTTATTTCTTTGTCTTTGTGTAATTGTTACAGTTGGAACCTTTTCATATAAAAAGTTTACAGCTCAAAATCAAATAGATAAAGCACAAGAACAAGAAATAAATGAAAGTGAATCTTATAACACTGAAGAAAATAATGAAGTTGTAAATAATCAGATTCCTAACGCTGAACGAGTAGAAAATACAGTTACTACTGAAGAAAAGAAACAGGAAAATAATGAAGACAAAAAAGATGAAAGTAATAAATCTACAGTAGTTTCTACAAGTAATACTGTTAATTTTGTAGCTCCTTTAAATGGGGTTGAAAGCAGGACTTATACTTATCCTAAGCCTGTTCAAGTTGGAGAAAATGTTTTCAGGACTATTAAAGGTATAAATCTACAAGCTCAAATTGGAACTGAAGTTAAAGCAGCAGCAGATGGTGTTGTAAATCTTGTTGAAAATTCAGGAGTAGAAGAAGGTATTGTAGTAGAAATAAAGCACGCTAATGGATTAAAAACAAGGTATGGAAATTTAAATGAAAATGTATCAGTTAAACAGGGAGATAAAGTCACTGCAAATCAAGTTATTGGTACAGTAGGAGATACTGCAAAAGTATTTAGCTCAGATGTTTTTGGAGAATTCTTAAATCTTCAAGTAATAGATGCTAATGGTGAGCAGGTAAATCCAGAGAATTATTTTACTTTTTCAAATTAGTAAAGTAATAAATTCATATTAATTAGCCATGTTAATTGGCTAATTAATATGAAAGTAAAAATTAATAAAAAAATTTATGAATTATTTTTAAATATATTTTTTAAATAAAGTTTGAGAAGGTGTATATATGAAAGATTATATAGAGGAAAGAGTGTTAGATGTTGCAAAGTACATTATTGATTCAAAAGCTACAATAAGAAAAACAGCTAAGGTGTTTGGAGTAAGTAAAAGCACAATCCATAAGGATATGACTGAAAGATTGCCTAAAATTAATCCTGAGATAGCAGAAGAAACACATTCTATATTAGAATTAAATAAAGCAGAGCGTCATATAAGAGGTGGAAAAGCAACTCAAATGAAATACAAGGCTATTGAATCTTAGGAAAATTAAGACTATAATATATTATTAGTAGAAATATGTAAAGTCAGGTATTAATATGTATTATAGGAGTGAATAAAATATGGGCTTTTGGAGAACAGGGACAGACCTTGCAATTGATTTAGGAACAGCAACGGTTTTAGTTTATGTTAAAGGAAAAGGTGTAATATTAAAGGAACCTTCAGTAGTTGCAATAAATAGAAATAATAATAATCTTCTTGCTGTAGGTGAAGAAGCAAGAAAAATGCTAGGAAGAACACCTGGAAATATAGTTGCGCTAAGACCACTTAAAGATGGCGTGATTTCTGATTATGATGTAACACAAAAGATGTTAAAGGAATTTATCAGAAAGGCGTGTGGAAAAAGAAATATAAGAGCTCCTAAAGTAATTGTCTGTGTACCATCTCAAGCTACAGAAGTAGAGAAGAGAGCTGTCATTGATGCAGCTGCAAATTCAGGAGCAAAGACTGTTCATTTAATTGAAGAACCACTTGCAGCTGCTATAGGAGCTGGTTTAGATATAACTAAACCTAATGGATGCATGGTTGTAGATATTGGTGGTGGGACTTGTGATATAGCTGTCATATCATTAGGAGGAGTAGTAGAAAGAGAATCCATAAAAATTGCTGGAGACAAGATGGATAATGCTATAATAAAGTATGTAAGAAATAATTATAAATTAATGATCGGTGAGAAAACAGCTGAAGAATTAAAAATAAATATTGGATCTGCATTTAAAAATTCTAGGAATCTAACATACATGATGAAAGGCAGAAACTTAATTACAGGTTTACCAGATGAAGTAGAAATATCTACAGAAGAAATAAGACTTGCAATAGAAGACCTAGTTCAAAATATAGTTGATACAGTTAAAAAGGTATTAGAAAGAACTCCGCCAGAATTAGCATCAGATATAATAGAAAGAGGAATATTGATGACTGGAGGAGGATCATTATTACATGGTTTAGATAAACTTATAGAGTTTAGAACAGGTGTATCAGCAACTATTGCTGAAGATGCTGTTGAATGTGTTGCAAAAGGAACTGGAGAAGTTCTCGGTTACATAGATAAACTAGATAGTGAAGTTAATTCACAGCAAATAGTAATTATAGAGTAGTAAAGAAGGCTTGAACAATTAATTATATTCGTTCAAGCCTTCTTTATTTTGATAATTTAATATTAGAAATCAACATATTAAGTTATATGCTTCGATTAAAGCTTTAGATATTGTTTTAGCCATATCCATTATGAAAGAAAGTCTGATACTACGAGAAAAGAAAAATTCTGAATTATCGCTAGAATCTACAATACCAATTATTGAGGCAATTCCCACTTCAGGAAGTTCCTTTCCTACACCTTTACCAGGATGAATAGCATAATCACGTGTTCTGACCTGACCAACGTCTTCTGCATTACCTAAACATGCATCTACTCCTATTATTGTCGAATTAGGATGAATAGCATGTATTTCTTTAAGACGTTCATCAATATTTAGAGCATGTATTGGAGTTGAGAGAGTTCCATAAACGGGAAGTGGGAAATTATTATCTACTAATATTGAACCAACTAAAGGACCTAAACAATCACCAATACATTTATCAGTACCAATACAAACTATTACAGTATTCTCAGAAATATAATTGCTAATTTCTAAAGCTAAATCATAGGAATAAAGAGAAGAATTGTTAGAATGAGTATCCGGCTTTATCAAAGGACATACCTCCTTTATAAAATATATATATGAATTAAGCCGGTAAGTTATTAATAAGAATAATTAAAATATTAAGAGTGAAATAAGAGAGAAGTTATAAGACATAATAGTAAAAGTAAATGCAGATTATATGAAATAGGAAAGAATAAAAAATAATTAAATGGAAATGATTAGTAATAAGAATTTAGGGAGGAGATCTATTATGAAAAGAATTTACTTCGCTTTAATATTTATAACTGTTATTGTTAATATGTATTTGATTTTCTTGTGGAAGCCAAATTTAAGTGCAGAAGATATTCCTGTAACTTCATATGGAAGTAATAACAGCAGTTATAGCAGCACTTATGATATAGTAGAGAGCAGTCCTGATTATAAGGATTATGAATCAAATGAAGTCTCATTTTATTTTAATGAAGATGAGAAGATAGAGAACTTAAGTGAGGATGATATGAATGCTCTTAATAATATACTGAGTAAGTTATCTACTAGTGATCTGGCAAAATGGATAGATTTAAAGAATGATGAAAATAACGATACATTGATAGAATTCTTCAGGATAGTACAAAGGAGAATGAGTAACGATGACTATGGAAAAGTAAAGGGTATACTAGGCAAAATAATAGATATAGATAAATTAGAAATGACATTAAAAAAATAAATATGTTTACTATACAAAACTGGAGGAAAAAAGAGTATTATAGAGTATTACAAGGATAATTTAGTGTAAAAGCATTAAATGGTAGTTGAAATATAATGCTGTTGAATATATACTAGTTTTTGTCGAGTGGTGCTGACGAGGCAACGCAAGACAAGAGAAAAGAAAAACAAAAAATGGAGGAATTCCCGAGTGGCCAAAGGGGGCAGACTGTAAATCTGTTGCGTTAGCTTCGATGGTTCGAATCCATCTTCCTCCACCAGTTTTTAATGGGCGCATAGCTCAGCTGGGAGAGCACCTGCCTTACAAGCAGGGGGTCACAGGTTCGAGCCCTGTTGTGCCCACCATTAAAACAAAAAAATAAATATTATGCTGGCATGGCTCAACGGTAGAGCAGCTGACTTGTAATCAGCAGGTTGTAGGTTCGATTCCTATTGCCAGCTCCATTAAATAAGGAGGAATTCCCGAGTGGCCAAAGGGGG
>JAEWQX010000018.1 GCA_023399035.1 Bacillota bacterium
ATGAAGGAACAACTAACGTTGTAGCTAGAGAAAAAATGGCTAATGCATCATGTATAGCTGGTATGGCATTCTCTAATGCATTCTTAGGAATTTGTCACTCAATGGCTCATAAGTTAGGTTCATTCCACCACTTACCACATGGTATGGCTAACTCATTATTATTAAAAGAAGTAATCAAGTTCAATGCTACTGAAGCACCAACTAAGCAAGGAGCATTTGCACAATACAAATATCCAGAAGCAGTATCTAGATACGCTAAAATAGCTGATCACTTAGGATTAGGCGGAAAGACTGAAGCTGAAAAGGTAGAATTATTACTTAAGGCTATCGAAGAATTACAAAGAAAAGTTGGAATGCCAATGACTATAAAAGAAGCTGGTGTTGATGAAGATAAATTCAGAGCAGAATTAGATGAAATGGTTGAACAGGCATTTGATGACCAATGTACAGGTGCTAACCCAAGATATCCATTAATGAGAGAATTAAAGGAAATGTACTTAAACGCTTATGGTGTTAAGGCTGCATCTGACAACAAAGAAAAGAAAGACAATAAAAAGAAATAGTAATAGTAATAGTAATAGCAATAACGAAATTACTAACTACCAATAATATATAAATTAGACATTCATAAAAGCTCTTATAGATTATTCTATGAGAGCTTTTGCTGTATTAATTAACGAAAAGTGGATAAATGATATGCTAAATGTAAGTGAATTTATAGAATTAAAAATAAAATTTATATAAATTATTTTCATAAGTTTAATTTAGGGAGAAATGAATTTAATAATATAGTTTAGTGCATCATAAAATAAAAGGGTTTATATTACTTTTAAGCATAATATGGTATAATTTAAAGTAATATTAAATTAAATTATTTAGGAGAGTGATTATATTTGGACCCTAGTTATACGTGGCAGATAATCGTACTAATTGCATTGATAGCATTATCTAGCTTTTTTTCAATGTCAGAAACAGCATTGATGTCATTGAGCAAAATAAGATTGAGACATATGGTTGAAGAAGGAGTGCCAGGGGCAAAACGTGTTGAAAAACTTATTGAAGACCCAAATAAACTTTTAGGAGCTATATTAATAGGGAATAATGTTGTAAATATTGGAGCATCATCTCTTGCTACAATACTAGCTACTAATATTTTTGGAAGTGGTGGAGTTGGTGTTGCTACTGGTGTAATGACAATTTTAGTACTTATTTTTGGTGAAATTACACCGAAGTCAATTGCAAAGCAGAAAGCAGAAGCAGTATCCCTAAAAGTTGCAAGGTTTATCGAGTTTACAGTAATTATTTTTAAACCATTTATATATATATTTACCGCTATATCTTCTCTTTTCATACGACTTGTTGGGTGTGATCCAAATGAAGGTGAATCATTCATAACTGAAGAAGAGTTAAAGACAATGGTTGGTGTTAGTGAAGAAGAAGGCGTTTTAGAAAATGTTGAAAAAGAAATGATATTTAATGTTTTTGATTTTGCTGACCAGCAGGTTAAGGATGTTATGGTTCAGAGAGTTGATATTGTTTCAATTGATGAAGAATCAACTTATGATGAAGTTATGACTGTCATTAAGAGTGAGCAGTTCTCAAGAATACCAGTTTATAATCAGACTATTGATAATATAATCGGTTTTTTAAATGTCAAAGATTTGGCTATGGTTGAAAATCCACGTGAGGATTTTAATGTTAAGAAATACATGAGAGAACCTTTCTATACATTTGAATTTAAAAAGATAGTAGAATTATTTAAGGAAATGAAGAAGACTAGAAATCATATTGCTGTAGTTTTAGATGAATATGGTGGAACTGTAGGTATAATTACAATAGAAGATCTGGTTGAAGAAATAGTCGGAGATATTGAAGATGAATATGATGATTATAATGAATCAGTTGAAGTTGTAAAAGATAATGAGTATGTATTTGAAGGAAATGTAAGACTTCACGATATAAGTGAATTAATAGGAATAAATATTGATTCAGAAGAATTTGACTCAATCGGAGGCTTGATGATAGGTGAGCTTGGAAGGATGCCTGAGGAAAATGAAGAGGTTTCATTCCGTAATTTAAAGCTTGTTGCTGAAGAAGTAGAGAAAAACAGAGTTAAGAAAGTTAGAATGTTTATTCATGAAGTAGAACAGTGTGAAAATGATGATTTAGAAGATTAATTTTGAAAACTGCTGAATTTAGTTCAGCAGTTTTTTTACAGAAGGAGAATTTATCTTATCTGCAAAAAGGAGATGAACTTAAATGAATTTTATTGAAGAAGCAAAAGCTGAAGCAGTTAAGGCTTATAACATGGGTGAAATTCCTGTTGGTGCAGTTATTGTAAAAGATGGACTCGTAATAGGAAGAGGACATAACTTGAAAGAAACTTTAAATGATGTAACAGCTCATGCTGAAATTTTAGCAATAAAACAGGCTTCAGAGTATATCGGAGACTGGAGACTGGATGGGATGGAAATGTATGTGACTTTGGAGCCATGTCCTATGTGTGCTGCCGCAATAGTTCAAAGTAGAATTTCAAAAGTATATATTGGAACTTTCAATAAAGATATGGGTGCATGTGGTTCAGTTATAAGTTTGCTGGATAGCAGAAGACTGAATTCATTTGTAGATGTTAAGTGGTTGTATGATGAAGAGTGTTCAGAGATTCTAGTGAAATTTTTTGAAGAAAATAGAAATAAATGTAAAGATAAAAATAAGGACTTAAAACTTTAATCACAAGGTTTTAAGTCTTTATTGTCTATTTAGATTCTCCTTAGATTTAATTATCTTTAAAAGTACAGCTTTATATTAGAACAATATTGGAGATTTTGCTGCAAAATTATCTTCCATAGTCCAAGTTACGATTGAACCATGTTTTAATGAAAAAACAATAAATTCATCATAGAAATTTTTAAATGATCCATCATTTTTCCATTGTTCTAAAAATTTACGGCTTGGATCATTGCAGATTTCATCTTTTAAATTATTATCATCAATAATCTCAAGTTTTCCAGTTATTCTTATTTGCGTACCATTACAATTGAAGCACAATTCTGCATTAGGATTTTTTAATACTTGCTTGTACAAATCTTTAGATGAAGCTGTGTGAAATAGTATTCCATTTTCATTCGCTTTGTATAAAAGCATCCCTCTAACTCTTGGTTGATCCCCATCTATTGTTCCTAGAAAAAATACTGGATTTTTAGAAATAGCCTGAAAAATTTCATCTTTATTCATTAAAACTCCCCCTTAATAATATTTATATTGATAATTTTACCATTTAGTAAAAAGAAGTTAAATCTAAATCCTATAATTAATAGGGAAAGTTGATTAATATCAAGATAATTAATAGAAAACCATATTATCTATAAAGCTTGCTTGATGGTGTTATTATTGAGATTAGAGCATATTTATGGTAGAATAATTAAGCATATAGAATAAGTATGGAGAGATGTCCGAGTGGTTGAAGGAGCACGCCTGGAAAGCGTGTATAGGAGCAATTCTATCAGGGGTTCAAATCCCCTTCTCTCCGCCATTATAGATAAAGAAAGAATAATAAAGAGTATGATAAAATTTGAATAAATTTTATCATATTCTTTATTTTTTAGAAAAATTATTATTTTTTGATAGATATGGTAGCCTTAGCTACGAAGTATTAAGTGTAAGGGATAAATAAGACAATTTATATTAATAATAAAAAAGTTAAATTTACTTCTTCAAGCGGACAAAGCTGGCATGCTGATGATTATTCAGAACAGTCAGTATGTGAGTATGATTTAAGTTCATTAAAGGATGTAGATTTAAGTGGTGAATTAGATATAAAAATTGAATATTCAAAGGTCTGGATAAATTATGAGAATTCTAAAAGGGGGAAATGGACATTTGAATTTAAAGCAAATGGAGATATGTTAAAAATAGATACTAAAGAGATAAAGTTAAATAATTCATTTACTCTTGAAAATGGAGAAAAGATAATATTAGAAAAATATACATCAAATGCTTTAGGACAAAATATTTTCTGCAGGGTTGAAAATTATAATAAGAATGAAAGCTATGATATAGCACTACGAGGTACAGATGATTTAGGAAATAAAGTAGGATTTTTCATGAAAAGAAGTTCAAAAGATTCTATGGTTCTTAGATATAGCAATATAGATAGAAATTTAGATGAAAATGCAAAAGAATTAATATTAACTCCATATGCAGTTAAGTTCCCAGAACAAGGTGGAAAGCTAAGCAATGATTTTGAGCAGGTGGGAGAAGAATTTAAAATATCTTTAGAGTAATGAAATTGATTTAAATATTACTTAAGTATGAAATGGTATTAATTAAACAGCCATGGATCAATGGCATTTAATACTACTATTTATGGTATCAATTAGATGAATATGGAGCTTTAGTTTAAGATTATATTCTAGAGTAGATTTTAAGTATATTATTTATTAAATAAGAGAATACTGTAACAGCACTAATTTATTTAGTGCTGTTTTTTGAGCATGATACATACTTATATAAAGGTAAAATCTAAAGATATAAAATGTAATTTTGAGGATAATGTGAGTGATGTTTATTACGAATATTATAGTGAATGATACTTATTAAAAATGCAAATGATAAATTTAATAATAAGGGGTGATAAAGATGATATATTATTGTCCAGAATGCGGTAATGTTGTAGAATGTATAAAAGGCTGTGGATCTACTGGATATTTTTGCAATACATGCAAGAAACTAATTTCAAGCAAAGCAGTATTAACAGAAAAACCATTAGAAAGTAAAAATGAGAATTAAAAAATAATTCAAATATATTCATGACTTGACATACAACTACATATTTTATATAATTTTATTTAATAAAGGCAACGAAGCATTTATTTAACAATAAAGCTTCGTTGTCTTTTTTTTGTTTTTCTGATATATTAGTGGGATTTTAGTGGAAGGGGTTATGCAGCTTTGGTTGAAAATGAAGAATTTTATTCAAAGGAAATTTACAAAAAAATAAAAGATGATATTTTAAATTTTCGGATAAAAGATGGAGATTTTATTACCTTATCAGAATTATCAAAAAAATACAAAGTAAGCAAAACACCAGTAAGAGATGCATTAGGTGCATTAGAAATAGAGGGATATCTCAAGTCGCTGCCTAGAAAGGGATATCTTGTTAAACCTGTGACACAAAAAAGTATAAGGGAAGCGTTTCAAATGAGGATCGTTTTTGAAGTGGGTGCAGCCAAAATAGCAATTAAAGCAGCAGAAAATTCAGAATTACAAAATATATTAAAACTTGCACAAGAATTTCCAAGTGAAGATATCTATAGTAGAGATAAATTGAATCTTTTCAATAGGCTGAATAATGAATTTCACATGTCAATAGTTAAAGCTGCTCATAATTCATTACTTGTGGAAACTGGATTAAATATAATGGACAATCTGTCTAGAATACTGGTGTCAGATAGCTATAATCTAGATTTTGTTAATGAAAAAAATGAACATATCGATATTGCAAAAGCTTTAATAGAAAGAGATGCTAAAAGACTTGAAGCACTTATTTCAGAACATATCATGCATTTGGAAAAAAGAGTATGCAGCAACAATGTAGGAGTATAGGAGGAAGTCTATGAAGAATATACTTTTATTAACTACTGGTGGGACTATTGCATGTGTAGAAACTAGTGAAGGGCTTGCACCGTCATTATCAGGTGAACGGCTTTTGAAAAAGATACCTGAAGTCAAATCTAAATGTATTGTGACTGTAAAGCAAATATTGAATATTGATAGCTCTAATATGTCATCATCGGGATGGAAGATAATAGCAGAGGAAATATATGAAGGTTTGAAAAAGTTTGATGGAATTGTTATTACTCATGGTACAGATACTATGGCTTACACTACTGCTATAGTTTCATTTATGGTAAAGAATATTGATAAGCCAGTTATTTTTACAGGATCGCAGCTTCCTATCGATTATAAAGGGAGTGATGGTGTAGTAAATTTATCGCATGCCTTTAAAGTAGTAGTTTCAGGAGTAAAAGGTGTTTGTCTGGTGTTTAATGGGAAAATAATACGGGGAACACGTGCATTTAAAATTCATTCCTTAGATGAAGATGCATTTGTAAGCTGTAATAATTCATATATTGGTAGAATTATTAATGGACAAGTAATTTTACAGGATGACAGTTATGAAATCAATGGTGATTTAGAATTACATAATAGTGTCTGTGATAATGTTTTTCTCCTTAAACTTATTCCAGGAATTAAACCAGAAATAGTAGATTTTATTATTGAACATGGTTATAAAGGCGTTGTAGTAGAAGCTTTTGGATTAGGGGGAATACCATCTGAGTATAATAATCTGCTTGAAAAACTTAAGTATATTACAAGCATTTATCAGATACCAGTAGTAGTGGTAAGCCAATGCGTTTACGATGGAACAAACCTAAATGTATATAAAGTTGGTGTAGATGCTGAAAAATGTGGGCTTATTTCAGGTGAAGATATGAGCACGGAAGCTGCTGTTACAAAACTCATGTGGGCACTAGGGCAAACAAATGACTTTAAAGAAGTACAAAGAATTATGGGTATAAATATATGTGGAGAAATAAACATAATCAGTTAAAAAGTATATCTATAAATAATTTATATATAGATAATTAAAATACAAAAAAGATCAGTAAGTAAATAATATTACTTAAACGTTGAAAGGGGTTAATTAAAATGAAAAAAACAAGTTATTATCTGCTATTATGGTATCAGTTTTATCTGTAGCTTTATTTGCAGGATGTGGTTCTGCTTCATCTAGTTCTGATGGAAGCAGCAATTCATCAAAAGAAGGTGAAAAAGGAAAATATACAATAGCATGTGATGCTAAATATGCACCATTTTCATTTGAAGAAAACGGTACTTATAAAGGTATTGATGTAGAATTATTAGAAGCAATAGCAAAGGAAGAAGGGTTTGAATATGATTTAAAACCAATGGATTTCCAAGCAGTAATTCCTGGCCTTACAAGTGGGCAATTAGATGGGGCTATTGCAGGTATTAGTATTACAGATGAAAGAAAACAAGCTTTAGATTTTTCAGATGGTTATTTTGAATCAGGATTGTCATTAGTTGTTAATGCTAATAACACTGATATAAATGGAGTAGATGACTTGCAAGGAAAAAGCGCAGCAATTAAAAAAGGAACAGCAGGATCACAATTTGCTGAAGAAAATGCAGATAAATATGATTTAAAATTAAACTATCTTGAAGATTCTCCAACAATGTTCTTAGAAGTTGAGAATGGAAATTCTGATTTCTTATTAGAAGATTACCCAGTAATAGCCTATAAAATTAAAGTTGATGGTGCATCGAAGTTAAGAATAGCTGGTGACAAATTAACAAAAGTTGATTATGGCTTTGCAGTAAACAAAGGAAAAAATCAAGAGTTATTACAAAAATTTAATGATGGTCTTAAGAAATTAAAGGAAAATGGAGAATACGATAAAATCGTTGGACAATATATAGGAAAATAATTAAAAAAGCAGTAATGAGAGCTTAAAGCTTTCATTACTGTTATGATAATTAGTTAGGAGCGAAATTTATGCAGTTTTTAGAATTACTAAAAGATTGTTTGCCTAGTTTAAGCAGTGGATTACTGGTTACTATAAAAATCTCAATAATTTCAATCATAATAGCTGTTATATTGGGAATTATTTTTGGGATATTTAGCATAAGTAAAAATAAAATATTAAAAACATTATCCATTATATATTTGTATATAATCAGAGGTACACCTTTAATGGTTCAAGCATTGATTATTTATTTTGGTATTGCACCATTAATTGTACAAAAATCTAATCCGATGTACTGTGCTATAATAGCTCTTGCTTTAAATGCAGGTGCATATATGTCTGAAATATTCAGAGCTGGTATTCAGGCTGTTGATGTTGGACAAATGGAAGCATCAAGAAGTTTAGGACTTGGATATTTTAAAACAATGCAAAAAATAATATTACCACAGGCAATAAAAGTGATGATACCATCAATAATTAATCAATTTATAGTTACAATAAAGGATACGTCTATATTAACAGTAATAACTATAAGAGAATTAACATCAAGTGGACAGATCATAGTTGCTAGAAATTTTAAGCCGCTAGAGACTTATGCAATAGTTGGAATGATGTATTTTATATTGATAACTGCTTTAAGTATATTGTCAAAGTATATAGAAAGGAGATTGAATCATGGTCATAAAGGCAAATAACGTAAAAAAGAGCTATGGAAAATTAGAAGTGCTTAAAGATATTTCATTACAAGTTAAAGAAGGAGAAGTAGTTTGTATTATAGGACCTTCAGGATCAGGTAAAAGCACTTTTTTAAGATGTTTAAACAGACTTGAAGAGATTCAGGGTGGAAGCATTAATATTTTAGGTGAAGAATTAGTTAATAATAAAAATATAGATAAATTAAGGCAAAACATAGGAATGGTATTTCAACATTTTAATTTATTTCCTCATCAAAGTGTAATTAAAAATATGATGATTGCACCAGTTGAACTAAAGAGATTAACTAAAGTTGAAGCTGAGAAGAAAGCACTTGAATTATTAGATAAAGTGGGATTAAAAGACAAAAAGGATGTTTATCCAGATACTTTATCAGGAGGTCAAAAACAAAGAGTAGCAATTGCTAGAGCACTTGAAATGAATCCTAAGATAATGTTATTTGATGAACCCACATCAGCACTTGATCTAGAAATGGTTGGAGAGGTATTGAAAGTTATGAAGGACTTAGCAAGCGAAGGTATGACTATGGTCATTGTTACACATGAAATGAATTTTGCTAGAGAAGTTGCTGATAGGGTCATATTTATGGATAAAGGATATATATTAGAACAAGGAAGCTCAGAAGAAATATTTACCAATCCCAAAAGTGATAGATGTAAAGAATTTTTAGACAAAGTAATTAATAATAAATAGATTTTTAACTATTATTAAAAATGGAATATTTAATAATAGTTAAAAATATTGGATATTACTTTATTTTTATTATAAAAGTCACTATGAATAATAATATAAGTTTATATATGAAAAACTAAGCATTTTTTATAAAAAATTTAAAAATTATAGCCTTGAATTTAGATATTTTATATGTTATCATTAACAAGTATCAAAACAGTGTAATTTCTTTAATTACATTAATAAATGATACGTAATTTGCATAAAGTATATAAAGAATAATTTACTATACTGTAGCAGAGATTCAATGAGTAACATGGTCTGACGTCCACAGGGGACGAGACTTTTTCTTAAAGGATTAAGAAAATAGTTTGGAGGTTCAATCCCTCTTCATTCCACCATTGCCACGCTAGATGGGGAGTTAGCGGTGCCCTGTAACCTGCAATCCGCTATAGCAGGATTGAATTCCTTGCTTAGGTATCAGTAATTTGTAGTCTGACTTTTGTAAGTGGTGTTGATGACTGGGTCCCACGCAATGGAAGCCCATGAACCTCGTCAGGTCTGGAAGGAAGCAGCGATAAGTGGTCACTTTCGTGTGCCGTGGATCAATCTGGTCTGAGCTAACTGCAGAAGTAACGTACAGAGAGCTGATAACAACGCAAGGTGCGTGGTTTATTAATTGGATTCTTCATATTAATTATGAAGAAGTTTTGACTGAATTAAATAGGTTATTCTTCAATAGGATTAACAATATAGGACAACAAATCAATAGGATAAGAAAATGAGGGAACTTCATGTAAATGAAGTGCCCTCATTTTCTTTTATTTATATTCAATGTCAGACTATGCAGCAGAGTACATTTTATATTATATAATTATCTTCAGTTGAATATTAAGTATATGAAATAAGCAATTTTATTTTACAACGTTTTTAATACATCCTATTCCTTCAATTTCACATTCAACGACATCTCCAGATTTTAAGAATTTTGGAGGCTCGAATCCCATACCTACACCTGCTGGAGTACCCATTGCTATTATTGTCCCAGCTTTTAATGTCATTCCCTGAGATAGCTCTGAAATTGCATCTGCTATAGTTGTAATCATAAGATCAGTAACACTGTTTTGTCTTAACTCTCCATTGACTCTTGAGCATATTTTTAAAACAGGAGGCTGTGAAAATTCATCTTTTGTAACAATCCATGGTCCCATTGGCGTAAAACCATCAAGGCTTTTTCCGAAATACCATTGTTTATGCCTTGTTTGAAGGTTTCTTGCACTTACATCATTCATGATTGTATATCCAAATACGTAGTTATAGGCATCTTCAACTGACACATTTTTAGCATCTCTCCCTATAATAACAGCCAGTTCACATTCATAATCAAGACTGTCCACCAATCCTTCATATAGAGGTATGATATCACCATCGGTTGTTGCTCTATTAACCCTTTTTGAAAAATATACTGGATATTTTCTATCTCTTTCAAAATCTTCTTTTTTATATCTTGCAGATTCTTCTGCATGAGCCATATAATTTATTCCAAGGCATATTATGTCCTGAGCTGGTTCTGGAATTGGAGCTGCTTTTTTTACATCCTCAATAGAAATAAGATCATTGCTGCTAAATCCAGCTGAAATTCTATCTTTTAATTTTTTAATTTCCTCATCAGTAATATTGCTTATTAATTCATGCATAGATTTGTAGCTTATATCTGATTTATTCAATGGATATATTTTATTACTGCCTGCTAAGATGCCTACAGTTTCATTGTTATCATGTTCAAAAGTTAATAATTTCATTTTAATCTCCCCAATTTTAAATTTAATATTATTTATAATGCATAGTAATATAATGGTAATACTCATATCTGAATATGTCTATATTCAGATATGAGTATTGCTAATTATTTTCTTATTAAATTAACAAATGAATATGTAAGTCCGCTTTTCTCATCAGTAATCTTATCACTTGAGTATTCAACTTCATATTTAGAATAATCTATTTCAGGGAAATATGTATCACCTTCAAAAGATTGGTGAACTTTAGTTAAATATAGTTTTTTACAGTGGGGAAGAAGCTGTTTATAAATTTCAGCACCACCTATGATGAAAATTTCCTCATCAGAATTTTCATGAGTTTTGATAAACGAATCTAAATCATTAATTATAGAAACCTGATCAGAATCAACAGTATATTTATCATCACGTGTTATGATTATGTGTTTTCTATTTGGAAGTACCCCAGGAAGTGATTCGAAGGTTTTTCTCCCCATAAGCATTTTGCTACCAGAAGTTATAGATTTAAATCTCTTTAAGTCTTCTGAAATATGCCATATTAATTTATTATCTTTTCCAATAACATTATTTTCAGCAATAGCTACTATTAGTGATAGCATATATAGCCCTCCTTTATGCAGTGTTTTAAATTATTTTAACATAACTGTATATGAAAAATCTTTAATTTGCGTAATATAGTTTTAAATAAAGATCATTAATAATTGAAAGTATTAATGATAAATCCACAACCCTGTTTAAGTTGTGGATTTTAAAAAATTAGTGAGTTTAATTTTTTATTTATTTGGTATATATGTATTAATTAAAGTATTAAAGCAATACTCTTATATTCCTAATTCAAATTTTAGCTGTGGCTTAACAGGTTCATAATCTATCATTTCAAAATCATCTATTGTGAAATCATAGAAATTTGTTTTACCTTCTTTAAGTACTAATTTTGGCTGTTTATCACTAGGTGTTCTAGAAATCAGCTCTCTAGCTTGATCTATGTGTCTATCATATATATGTAAATTATCTACAACATGCATGAATACTCCAGGCTTTAATCCAACATGTCTTGCTACCATCATCATTAACCCAACATATTGAATCTTGTTTATATGACCGGCAGTACAATAATCTGAGCTTCTCTGATGAAGAGTAACATCAAGGTATTCCCCTCTGACTGACCATACAGTAAGAAAGGCACATGGATATAATCCTTCAGTTTCTTCAAAATCTGCATATTGATATAAATCTATAATATGTCTTCTAGTGTAAGGTTCATTTTTTAATCCATTTAGAAGCTTATTCATAAGATCATATCTTTTAACAGTAGCACCGTATCTCTGTCCGATAGTTCCTGAATTATTAACTTCCCAATCACCCCACCAGTTAATTCCTAGTGATTCTAATACTGAAAGTTCGTTTGAAGTTTTTTGATATATCCATAACATCTCTTTTATTCCTGATTTCCATGCAATAGGTCTAAGAGTTGTAATAGGAAACTCATTTTTGCTGATATCATATTTTTCTACGACTTGATTTATGTATATTGTATGTGCAGGAGTACCATCTTTATATTTTGGTCTAATTTTATGCCCTTCTGTACTCGTTCCGTTTTTAAGAATATCGCTTAAGGTATCTTTAAACAGTTTATCTGTTTTTGATATAAAGTTTGTTGACATAGGTTCACCTCTAAACTGTATTTTAATAATATTATATCACAGTTGCTTATTCTATATAAATGAAAGGAAAGATAGTGATTTAAGATGTATTAATAGAAATTTTATTTAGTTTAATATCTTAAAATTAGAATTTAATTTATTAAACTATCCCTGAATTCAATTTCTGTACCTTCTGGTGCCTTGACCTTGAATAAAAATCCATCTTTAACCTTATAGATTTCTTCACCATTTTTTACTTTGAATTTTGAATATCCACATTTCTTTATTTTTTTATATTCTGAATGAATATCAGCAACAAAAAAGCATAAATGAACGATTCCTTCACTAAGAGTGCTATATTTGCTCAGTGGAATATTATTTTTAGGTGTCTGCAATTCAATCATGAAATCTCCGCATTTAAGCCATGTATTATAATCACGATTATGAAAATTTTTAGTTTCTTGTACAATTTCAAAACCGAGTATTCTAGTATAAAAATCTAATGATTCCTCGTAACTATTAGTTTGTATGCACACATGGTGAATAATTTTTTTTGACATATTGAATATTTCTCCCTTATATGTTGAATATTACTTTATATAAATGTAGTTTTTATTAGTATAAGACAAAAACTATATTATAATCAAAAATAAATTAATAATCTATTATAAAAAATGAGATATTTTGAATTGAAGAAGCATTAGTGTATAATAAGGGTATATTTAAGATAAATAGCGAGGTGAGAGGCCTTTGGGTTATACAGCATTATATAGGGAATGGAGACCAAGGACTTTTGATGATGTAGTTGGTCAGGAACATATTACAACAACATTAAAAAATGAGATTATAAATGATAGAATAGCACATGCATATCTTTTCTGTGGAACAAGAGGTACAGGAAAGACATCTACTGCAAAAGTCATGGCAAAGGCTTTAAACTGTCTTAATTTGCAAGATGGGGAGCCATGCAATGAATGCGAAATGTGTAAAAAGATTAATGAAGGATTAGCCATAGATGTTACAGAACTTGATGCAGCATCTAATAATGGTATTGATAAGATAAGAGATATTATTGATGATACAAAATATCCACCACAGGAAGCAAAATATAAAGTATATATTATGGACGAAGTTCATATGTTGTCAGTTGGGGCAGTTAATGCGTTTTTAAAAACATTAGAAGAACCGCCTAAGAATGTTATATTTATATTGGCAACAACAGACCCTCAGAAGCTTCCTATAACAATTTTATCTAGATGTCAGAGATTTGACTTTAAGAGAATAAACCATAAGGAAATATCAGCAAGATTAAGAAGAATTACAGATGCTCAAAGCATTCAATGTGAAGAAAAGAGTTTAGATCTTATTGCAAGAGTATGTGATGGTGCCATGAGAGATGCATTAAGTATCCTGGATCAGGCAATTGCAATGGGTGAAAATGAAATAAATTATGAAGATCTTGTAAGTATACTTGGATTAGTCACTAATGAATATTTATTTGATATTACTAATTCTATAATAGAAAGAAATATTGAAAAATCTATGGTTATAGTAGATAAACTAGTGTATTCAGGCAAGGATATGCAGTTGTTTATAAAGGATCTTATTGCTCACTTTAGAAATCTTCTTATGATTAAGGTCACTACAAATCCAGAAGAAGTATTAGACATGTCTCTTGAAAATATTGCATTAGTAAGGGAACAGGGACGTAAAATAAGAGTAGAAGAAATAATGAGGGATATACGAATTCTTCAGGAGGCAGAAGCAAATGCCAAGATGAGCAAGCAAAGCAGATTGTATTTAGAGCTTTCAATAATAAAAATGTGCAAGATCGAATATGATACTTCTAATGAAGTTATTCTATCAAGAATAAACAGATTAGAAGAGAATTTAAAAAGTGGAAAAGTTCAGATAGTTCAAAGTTCAGGCAGTGATTCTGCATCAGCACGTAAAGTTTCTGATGCAAGCACTTCAATACATCAATCAGTACATGCGTCAGCTGGCAATATGAATAAGAAAGTATCAAAATCGGGAGAGCAGCAGGTTAATGAAGACTTTAACAAGGATTCAAAATTAACCATTGATGATGTTGCAAGAGCATGGGCTGAAATACTTGAAATGTTTAAGGCCATGAGAGCAAGAATTATTCATGCTTCATTAATTACAGGAAAGCCTTACAGTTTTAAGAATGGAGTACTTACAATAGGATTCAGCGAATTATATTCACAAAGCAAGCCAAGGTTAGAAAATGCTCAGTATAGAGAAACTGTAAATGAAGTATTTTCTAAGGTACTTCGTGAAAAGATAATAGTAAATTATACTATAATAAAAGAAAAAGAAGACATCATGGACAAAGAACAAATGCTTAAGGATAAAATAGACGGCATACCTTTTGAAGTTTATGATGAATAATACGAATTCAGTTAAATTATGAATTATTGAGACTATAATTAGTGAAACTTGTTTATTATTTGAAGATGTTTTATAATTAAAAAATGATATTTAAAGAAGAGGAGGATTTTTTTATGGCAAGAGGTGGATTCCCAGGAGGCTTCGGCGGCGGAAATATGAATAATCTTATGAAGCAGGCTCAAAAGCTTCAAAAGCAAATGGAAGATATGCAAAAAGAAATCGAAAGTAAAGAATTCGAAGCATCTGTAGGTGGCGGAGCTGTAGTAGTTAAAGTAACTGGTAAGAAAGAAGTTGCTGCTATAAACATAAAGCCAGAAGTTGTAGATCCAGATGATGTTGAAATGCTTGAAGATTTAGTATTAACTGCAGTTAATGAAGCAATGAAAAAAGCTGATGAAGAAACTTCAAGTAAAATGGGTAAATTAACTGGTGGAATGGGTGGATTATTCTAGCAGATTATAATTATTGAGATATGGCATACAGGAATGTTGGATTATCCATCAGCTTGTATGCTTTTTTCAATAAATATTGAAATTTGATTTTAAGTGAGTGATAATGGTAGAAACTTAGGAACCAACCTTTCAGATAAAGATAATTTAAAAATCATTAAAATAATGCTCATTTACAAAATTTAAATGAGGTATAATAAATAATTATATAATTGATTAAACTAAAAGTGACATCAAAGTAATGATGAGATTAGAAGGAGACATTAGATATTATGATGGAATTTTATCCGGTAGCCATAGAAAAATTAATTGAGGAATTTGCAAAGTTGCCAAGCATAGGTAAAAAGACAGCACAGAGGTTAACTTTACATGTTTTAAATCTTCCTGAAGATGAAGTAAGAGAATTTGCTAATGCTTTGGTTAAAGCTAGAGGGACAATAAAATACTGCTCTGTATGTGGGAACTTTACTGATTCAGATCCATGTTCACTATGTTCAAATCCAAACAGAGACAAGGGAACAATCTGTGTTGTTGAACAGCCTAAAGATATTATGACGATGGAGAAGGTTAAAGAATATAATGGAGTTTATCATGTGCTTCATGGGAATATCTCTCCGATGCAGGGAAGAGGTCCACAGGATATAAGAATAAGAGAACTGGTTGCAAGAATGAATTCAGATGTAAAAGAAGTAATTCTGGCAACAAATCCTAATATAGAAGGAGAAGCTACTGCAATGTATATTTCAAAGGTATTAAAGCCCTTAGATGTAAAAGTAACTAGAATTGCAGCAGGAATACCAGTCGGCGGAGATTTAGAATATGCTGATGAAGTTACATTATCTAAAGCGCTTGAAGGTAGAAAAGAAATATAAATAAGAAAAAATAAAAGGAACCCAAAGTGGGTTTGGGTTCCTTGAAAAAGGTGTTACATAGATGGGAGTTAGAAGTTTTTGTTTGACATGAGTGAAAAGCTTCTTATATCATATAGTATATGGACTAGCAGTTAAAATGTTACAAATAAATATTGAAAATATAATTTAAATAAAGCATAATATTTCCAAAAGTGGATAGTAATATAATAAGAACTTTTTTGGAGGGATTTATGTGAACAGAAAAAAGATTCTGGGATATTTATTGAATAACACAGATTCATCCCAATTTTATGAAAAGCTGTTAGAAGAAATGGAAGAAGCAAAGAAAGAAATAAATGCAGCACGCAGTGTGTTTGATAACGTTAGTGATGAAACGCTTATAGAGGTTGCTATTTATTCAGAAAATGTTGCAAGAAAGAGATATGATTATTTGTTATCAATAGCAAGATCTATAGATCTTCACGTTGGTTATGACTATATATATGAAAAAAACCTTAAGGTTATTGAGTAAATGCATGGGGAAGAGGAGTAAGTTATGAGTGAGCAGTATTTGTTGTATGGTTTAATAGGAATCGCAGTATTATTTTTATGTATAAAACTGCTTAAATGGCCAATTAAAATTCTTATAAACGGAATAATAGGAGTTATATTATTATATATAGTTAATATAATAATTTCAAATTTAGGTGTTATAGGGTTACATACGAGTTTTACACTGCCAATCAATCCTATTACGGCCTTAATAGCTGGATTTTTAGGGATTCCGGGAGTTATTATTATTGCATTGATTGTTTTATTTCTATAATTTTATTATTATATGCAGAGTTTTTATTAAAAGTACTTGTTTAATAAGCAATATTTATTTTGATTTTATGAATAGGTAATTTGAAACTGCTTATCTATTTATAAGTTATGATTTATAAATTTTGTTTTAGGACAGGTACTTTTTATTATTTGCAATATAAAATTTTCTATTTTTATTTATTTTTGGTTTGTTATATTGAACAATATAATATAATATGTAAAGTATGGAATGAAAATATATAAATATGAAATGTTTTACTATTTTGATAGAAACTAAAATAAAAAGGGGAAAAATTAGTGAGAAAAGCATATGTTAATAAAGTGATTTTTATGACATTGATGAGTATGGCAATTTCTGTGCCTGTTCATGCTGCATGGAATAAGGATAATGATAAATGGAGCTGGATAGATAACCAGGAAAAAGCTATAGGATGGAAGATTATTGAGGATAAATGGTATCATTTTGATGATAACGGTTATATGAATACTGGATGGCTCCATGATGATGATAAATGGTATAGATTACGTGACGATGGGACTATGTGTGTTGAATGGCAGGAGATTGATGGAAAGTGGTATTACTTCAATGAATCAGGAATAATGCAGTCTGGTTGGGTGAATGATAATGGGTCCTGGTATATCTTTGATGAAAATGGCATAATGAAAACAGGCTGGGTAAATGATAATGATAAATGGTATCATATGTCCTCTAATGGTGTTATGGATACAGGATGGACAGAAATAGACGGAGAATGGTACATGTTTAATGATAATGGAGTAATGTGCACTGGCTGGATAAGTGATAATGGAACGTGGTATTATGCAAACTTAAATGGAAAGCTTGAAAAAGGAAGTATAAGTATTGATGGAAAAACATATATCTTTGCAGAAAATGGTGCAATGCTTGGAGGTTCATCATCAGAAAATATTCCTTCGGATTATATTCAGAGTGAAACAGAATCTCAAGCAGGCTACACTAAAAGGGGTTATGTAAATACAAATAGTGACTCACTTAATGTACGTTCAGATGCATCGATAACTTCTTCTGTTATAGGTAAATTGCCCAAAGGATCTGAAATTAGTATCATAGGTGATTCTCAAAATGGTTTTTATCCCATAATGCTTAATGATAAGAAGGCATGGGTAAGTTCTGACTGGATAAGCTTTGAAAAACCAGTACAGTATGAACAGGAAGCTCCTAGTATTATTGAAGAATCAGAAGATACTAATCAGGAGAATAGTAAGCCAAAAGAAGATATTGATATAAAGTTAGGCGCTATAAGAACAACTGAACCAAGTTTAAATGATATTCACTATTATTCTGACTCTAATATTTTCTATAAAGTCAGATTATCACCACCATTCTTTAATAGTTCAGGAAATCAAATAAGAGGTAACTGCACATGGTATGCATGGGGACGTGCTTGGGAGCTGACAGGAGAACAGCCGATTCAGGCAAATTTCATAGGAAATGCTTATGAATGGTGGAATGCAAATATAAAGAGCGGAAAATACAGATATGGATCAGAGCCAAGAGTAGGTTCCATTGCTGTATGGAATTCAAGTCTTCCTGGCTCAGGAGGTTGTGGACATGTTGCTGTTGTAGAGAAAATAGATAACGGAAAGATATATATATCTGAATCAATGTGGCATGGAGACTGCTTTAAATATCAGGAGATATATTCTACAGAATATTTATATGGTTACATATATTTAGATGAACCAAACTATTAATTTTAGTGAATATAGATAAATAGTGAAATGCCTTAAATTTATTATTTAAGGCATTTTTGGTCACAGTGTAAAAATCATAGGTCTATATAGTTTAAAAACATCTTTTTAAATAGTTCATTGCAATGTAGTTATATAAAAAATAGTTTATATCTAGAACTAAAATAAGAAAATTATATTAATTAAGTTTATATAGTAAAATCGGTTATGAAAAGAATAAGTCTTCAAAAATTTGCAATTTAAGAAATAAATTTTGATATTCACAAACTTTGAGTTAATATGTAATATAGCAGTATAATTTAAAGGAGTAGTGATGAGTATGGCAGCAGGAAATGGAGTAAACTGCAGTGATTGCGTAGAACTAAAGAAAGGCAGCTGTGATGGTAAAGACTTAACATGTTTATGTTATAAATGCCCAAGGAAGCTTGCACAATGTATGTGCGTCAAGTATTGTAGAGAGACAGAATCAGTATTATATTTTGATGATGATTACAATAATTATAATTAATGTAGAGCACTAGAAAGATTATTTTCTAGTGCTTTTTTATATTTAAAAATCTCTTTATGTGAGGAAAATATATAAAATTTATATATGAAAATAATATTATTGAGATTTACTTTAATAAGACTTTATATCAAAAATTATATGAAGATAAATTTAGGATAATTTTATTTATAAATTATTCCTAAATTTATAAAATATGTTATAATAGTTATAAAATATAAAAAATGGGGGGCAATTTTCATGTCAAGAGTTTATAATTTTGCAGCAGGGCCAGCTGTATTACCAGAAGAGGTCCTAAAGGAAGCAGCAGAAGAGATGTTGGATTATAGGGGCACTGGAATGTCGGTAATGGAGATGAGTCACCGTTCTAAGGCATTTGAGGAAATAATCGAAGATGCTGAAAAAGACTTAAGAGATTTAATGAATATTCCAGATAACTACAAGGTTTTATTCCTTCAAGGTGGTGGATCGACACAATTTGCAATGATTCCAATGAACCTAATGAAGAATAAGGTTGCAGATTACATTATCACAGGGCAATGGGCAAAAAAAGCAGCAGCAGAAGCAGAAAAGTATGGAAAAGTTAACAGAATAGCTTCTTCAGCAGATAAAACATTTACTTATATTCCTGATTTAAAGAATTTAGAAATTAGTGATGATGCAGATTATGTATACATCTGTCACAACAATACAATCTACGGAACTACATATCATGATTTACCTGATACTAAAGGGAAGATTTTAGTTGCAGATATGTCATCTGACATTTTATCTCAGCCAGTAGATGTCACTAAATATGGATTAATCTTTGCAGGAGTTCAAAAAAATATTGGACCAGCTGGTACAGTTGTTGTAATAATTCGTGAAGATTTGATTACAGAAGATGTACTTGAAGGTACTCCAACAATGTTAACTTATAAGACACATGCAGATGCTAAGTCTTTATATAATACTCCACCGGCTTATGGTATTTATATCTGTGGTAAGGTATTTAAGCACCTTAAGAAAATGGGTGGACTTGAAGTTATGAAGAAAAAGAATGAAGAAAAAGCTAAAATTCTTTATGATTTCTTAGATCAAAGCGAATTATTCAAGGGAACAGTTGTAAAAGAAGATCGTTCATTAATGAATGTTCCATTTGTAACTGGAAATAAGGATTTAGATGCTAAGTTTGTAGCTGAAGCAAAAGCAGCTGGAATTGAAAATATTAAAGGACACAGAACTGTTGGTGGTATGAGAGCAAGTATTTATAATGCTATGCCAATGGAAGGTGTTAAGTATTTAGTTGAATTTATGAAAAAATTTGAAGCTGAAAATAAATAATTTTTGGTATGATATTTAGAAATTTGAATGTCTTTTATAATCATAATTCAGACAAAAATTATTGGATATAAAATATTAGTTACAATGACGTAGAAAATTAAACTCTAATAGTCATGTACTAATGGAGTTCTTTCATTGTTTGGGGAAAATTAAATGGAAGATGAATTTTAATATTAATAAAATTATTTTTTATCACATATTTAGTGGTAGGCATAAAATATCAAGGGGGATTTAGTTAAAATGGTTAGAGTATTAACAAACGATGGTTTACAAGCAGCATCAATTGAAGCTTTAAAAGCTTTAGGTGTAGAAGTTGTTAACGAACATATTGAACAGGATATATTAGGAGAAAAATTAAAAGATTTTGATGCTATAGTTATAAGATCAGCAACAAAGCTTACTGCTGATGTATTTAATGCTGAAAAAGGCGGAAAATTAAAATTAGCTATAAGAGCAGGTGTTGGTGTTGATAATATAGATATACCAGCTGGTAATGAAGTTGGAGTAACTACAAAAAATACTCCAGCAGCAAGCTCAGATTCAGTAGCAGAACTTGCTTTAGCTCATATGTTTTCACTTGCAAGATTTGTTGGGATAGCAAATGTTACAATGAGAAATGGTAAATGGAATAAAAAGAAATATCAAGGAACTGAAATAGCAGGCAAAACTTTAGGCATCGTTGGTATGGGCAGAATTGGACAGTCTTTAGCAAGGAAAGCTACAGCTTTAGGAATGAAGGTAGTATATACTGATTTATTTGGAAAAAATGAATCATTATCATATGATTTCTTATCATTAGAAGATGTATTAAAGACTTCAGATTTTGTTTCACTTCATGTTCCATATGATAAAAAGGCTGGTTCTTTAATTGGTAAAAAAGAATTAGCATTAATGAAAAATACTGCATTTTTAATTGACTGTGCAAGAGGTAAGGTAGTTGAAGAAGCTGCATTAGAAGAAGCACTTGATAATGGAGTAATAGCAGGTGCAGGACTTGATGTTTTTGAAGAAGAACCAACAAAGAATACTTCTTTAGTAAATCATGCAAATGTAAGTGTAACTCCTCATATTGGTGCAGCTACTAATGAAGCGCAGACAAGAATTGGTGAAGAAGTAGTATCAATAATAAAAGAATTCTTTAACTTATAATTTTAAAGAAACTATTTTGAGCTCAGAGGGTTTGATTACATTAGAAATCTGCTCTGCTGAGCTTTAACTAAGTAGAAAACACATATGCAGTAAATGAAACATATAATTTAGTATACAGATTTAATTGCATATTAAATATATATTGTGATAGTAAATTTAAGATTAAATAGATTATCTGTCGCTTTATAAGATTAAAATAGATTAATAAAATATTATATAGAGTATTAACTGATTAGATTTATATAATGATATTTATATAGGAGGAATTTCTATGGCAACAATTAGACCATTCAAAGGTATAAGACCTATTAAAGAACTAGCTTCAAAAATAGCAGCACTGCCTTATGATGTTATGAATAGTGAAGAAGCAAGAGAAATGGTTGTAGGAAATCCACATTCGTTTCTTCATGTTGACAGAGCTGAAATAGATTTAGATCCTTCAATTGATGTACATGATAAAAAAGTTTATGAAAAAGCTAGGAAAAATCTTGATAAAATGATTTCAGATGGTGAATATATTCAAGATGAAGAGCCATGTCTATATATTTATAGACAGATAATGAATGGAAGAGCTCAGACTGGTATAGTATTTTGTGCATCAATAGATGATTACTTAAATAATGTTATAAAAAAACATGAATTTACAAGAGCGGATAAAGAACAGGATAGAATAAATCATGTTGATTATTGCGATGCAAATACAGGACCAATCTTCTTGACTTATAAGGAGGAGCAGATAGCTTCAGAAATTATTGAAGCATGGATAGAAAATGAAAGCAAGAGAAAACCAGTATATAATTTTGTGGCAGAAGATGGAATTCAGCATATTGTGTGGGTAATAGATAATGACATAATCATAAGTGAATTAATTGATTTGTTTAAAGAAGTAGATTATTTATACATTGCTGATGGACATCATAGATCAGCATCAGCTGTAAAGGTGGGATTAAAGAGAAGAGCAGAACATCCGGATTATACAGGTGAAGAGGAGTTTAATTACTTTTTGGCAGTTGCATTCCCAGACAATGATTTAATGGTAATGGATTATAACAGAGTTGTTAAGGATTTAAATGGGATGACTAAAGAAGAATTTTTAGGTAAATTAGAGGAAAAGTTCATTGTAACTAAATCTGAAAATAACGCGCCTGTAAAGCCTTATAAGAAGCATACTTTTGGAATGGATATTGAAAATGAATGGTATATGCTTGAAGCTAAAAAATGGATATTTGATGAAGATGATCCGATAGATCGGCTTGATGTTGCTATTCTTCAAAACAATGTGCTTACTCCTATTTTAGGAATTGAGGATGTAAGAACATCAGATAGAATAGATTTTATCGGTGGGATAAGAGGAATTAAGGAACTTGAAAAGAGAGTAAATTCAGATATGAAGATAGCCTTTTCAATGTATCCAACAGAAGTTCATGATATTATGGATGTTGCTGATATTGGAGAAGTAATGCCTCCTAAGTCAACTTGGTTTGAACCAAAGCTTAGAAGTGGATTATTTATCCATAAATTAAGTTAATATAAATGCTGCCTAAAAGGCAGCATTTATATTTTACATCATTTCTAACATTCTCTTTAAAATTTTAGTTGAGTTCTGAACTGCAATTGGAACGAATTTTTCATAATCCATGTGAGCTCCATTGTTTGCATTATCAGAAATTGATCTTATAACTACAAAAGGAACTGCATTTAAGTAACATACTTGAGCAATGCTTGCACCTTCCATTTCGCATGAGATTGCACCAAATTCCTTATCAAGCCATTGGATTTTTTCAACATTAGCAACAAACTGGTCTCCTGATGCTATTCTTCCTACAAAGCTGTTTAAATCTGAAAGTTCTTCACAAGATTTTTTAGCTAAAGATATTAATTCAGAATCACATTTGAAATCAAATGTATCAAGTCTTGGTATTTGTCCTAATTTATCTCCGAAAGCACTAGTATCCATATCATGTTGAACTAAGTTTTCAGCAATAACAATATCTCCAGGATATATGTCTTTGCCGATTCCGCCGGCAACACCAACATTTATTACTTTATCTACGCTGTATTCAGAAATTAATATTTGAGTGCAGACAGCAGAGTTTACTTTACCTATTCCACATACAACAGCTATAACATCTTTTCCATATAATTTTCCTTTATGGAATGTCATGTTTGCTTTTTCTTTTTTTTCTTCTAATGATAAATCTTTTAATAAGATTTCTAGTTCTTCTGCCATTGCAGCAATAATTCCTATTGTCATTGTTATTCCTCCGATATTTTAAAATAATTTTATCTTTATCAGCTCATTAAATAATATTATTCTTAGTATAGATTAATAATTTAAGCTAATAATTTAGATATTAGGCGTATTAGACTAAAAATATAGCTATGTTTACTGTATAATTAGAAAAATCATTCTAAAATCTAATTATTATTATAAACATTATAAATAAAATTTAATAGTAATTTTTTTACAATGACTTTAATAAAAAAGTAAAAATACAGTATACCGATAGAATTAATGTGATATATTGTTGTATAATTGTGATTATGTAAAAAATATTCTATAGTTAAGATGGAATAAAATAAATAATTAAATTAGGGAGTGAATATAGATGGCAGAACATTCTTTAACGAGAATAGAACTTTTAGTTGGAAAAGAAGGAATCGATAAATTAAGAAACAGTAAGGTAATAGTATTTGGAGTCGGAGGTGTAGGAGGATTTGCAGTAGAAGCATTAGCAAGAGCTGGAGTAGGTGAAATAACACTTATTGATAATGATACTGTTAGCTTGACTAATCTTAACAGACAAATTATTGCTACATATAATACAATAGATAAGCCTAAAGTTGAAGTAATGAAGGAAAGAATATTATCTGTAAATAAAGACTGTAATGTTATTACTCATCAAATTTTTGTTACAAATGATAATATAGAAGAATTAGTACCAAAGGATGTGGATTATGTTGTTGATGCAATTGATACAGTATCTGCAAAACTTGGTTTAGTTGAATATTGTTATAAGAATGGTATAAGAATAATGAGTTCTATGGGGACAGGAAATAAATTAGATCCTTCTCAATTCAAAGTTGCAGATGTTTTTAAAACGCAAGTATGTCCTCTTGCAAAAGTTATGAGGTGTGAACTTCGTAAAAGAGGAGTTAAAAAGTTAAAAGTTGTGTATTCAGAAGAAATGCCTTTAAAGCCAAAGTCTGAATATTCATCAGAAGTTAAGGGAACTGCTAAAAGACCTGTACCGGGAAGCATGCCATTTGTACCCCCAGTTGCAGGTATGATAATTGCAGGAGAAGTGATTAAGGATATTATAGGAATAAACGATAAAAAATAAAAAAGTTTTAAATAATCCACAATATATTGAAATGATAAAATGAGTTATCCACAATATATTGTGGATTTTGTGTATAAGTTTTATTTGTAGTCTGTTTTAAAGCTATTACAACAGTTTTTTTATTTTAAAATATATGGTTTAATAATAAACTTCTGATATAGTATAATAATACTTGAACAAGAACTTAAGATAAAAAATAAAGAGGCAGTTAATCATTAGTGTAACTGGGAGAGAATAATAATGAAATCTAATTTAAAAGTAAAAATACAAGCTGATAAATCATGCGAAGAAGAATATATAATTAAGGATAATAATGATATAATAATTGGAAGATTTAAAATACTTGAACTGAATTGCAGCAGCAAAAGAGGTGAAATAAGATTAAATTTTTATAGACAAAGCAGTTATGAATTATTAACTGATGCTTTAAGCTTAATATTAAAAGCTATGTTCAAGAATCATAGTGTATTTAAAGTAAATATACGAGCTTTAGAAGGTATAAATGTAAATGCATTCTTAAATTCTGGATTTACATTAGAGGGAGTATTAATTCAAAATGAATATTGTAAAGGTAAATATCTGGATGAACTTTTTTTTGGAATAACAAGAAATGAATATTTAAAGGAAAGAAGTTACCCTATAATAGAATTAGAAGGAAAAAATGTAGTCTTAAGAAATTTAACACCAGGAGATGCTGAAGAATTACTTGAATACTATAAAAAGAATAAGAATTATCTAGCACCTTTTGAGCCAGCTAGAGATTCAAGCTTTTATACATTAGAAAATCAGACACATCTATTGAATGAAAGCTATAGACAGTTATTAAATGGAACGAATATAGAGTTGGGAATATTTAAAAATGATAAGCTCATTGGGAAAGCAAAGCTGTCTAACATTGTATACGGTTCTTTAAAAAGCGGAATATTAGGATATTCAATAGATGAAGAAGAACAGGGTAATGGATATATGAAAGAAAGTGTACGTCTTTTATTAGACTATGTATTTAATGAGTGCGAACTTCATAGAGTTGAAGCTTCAGCATTAGTTAATAATGAAAAATCCAGAAAAGTTCTTGAAGGTGTTGGATTTAAATTAGCAGGAATAAATGAAAAGTATCTTTTAGTAAATGGAAAATGGCAAGATCATGCTACATACTACATAATTAAAGATTATTTCAATAGTATGAATTAATATTCTATATTACAATTAAATCTTATTTATAAGGAGTGAAATTATGAGCACAGTACTTAGTAAAGACGAAATTGTATTAAAGGTATTTAATAACAATATTGTTTTAGTTAATTCAGGTGATACTGAGAAAATCCTTTTTGCAAAGGGAATTGGTTTTGGGAAAAAACAAGATCATATTATACCAAAAGGAACTTCTATTAATAAAGTTTTTATAATTGAGGATCAAGAAAATATAAACAATTTAGAGAATCTTGTAAATCGAATTGACTCAGGTTTCTTTGCTGCATGTGAAGAGGCCATATATGAAATTTCTAAGATGGTGGATACAGAATTAAATGAAAGAATTCACATTAGTCTTATAGATCACTTATTTTTTGCGGTTAAGAGACTTAAGGATAATGAAGAAATTGAAAATCCTTTTCTAGTAGAAACTCAAACGTTATATTCAAAAGAATATGGGCTAGCCAAGCTAGTGGGTAAGATGATAGAAAACTACTCAAATGTAGAAATACCAGAGGGAGAACTTGGTTTTATAGCCCTGCACATTCATTCTGCGTTGAATGATGGAAAAATATCAAACACTATTAGAAATACAAGTTTAATAAATGATATTGAAAAATATGTTGAAGAAAAATTAGGCTATTGTATAGCTAAGGATTCATTGGACTATGCTAGGTTCTGCACTCATGTAAAATTTGCAATTCAAAGAATTTTGACAAATAATACTGTTGAAAATGATTTAACAAGGTTGATAAAAAGCACATACCCAGAATCATATTCAATTTCTGAAGGTATAGCAGAAATAATTGGAGATAACATTGGTGTTTCGGTTACTGAGGAAGAAATAGCTTGTTTAACAATTCATATAGAAAGATTTAGAATAAATCGAAAAAAATAATCGTAAAAACATTTACATTTACAAAGCGATATGTTAATATGTTAACAGAAGATAATAAAACTAAGGTGTAACTGGTAATGCAGGCAAGACTTATTAAACAAAAATGAACTTTTTGATGTTCTCATTATAAATGGGAATATTTTTTACAAAGTTTAGGAATGTTATTAATGAGTCTTTTTTGTTGTTTAAAATTTGAGTTGGCCAACTCAATTATTAATATATTAAATCTTAAAACTAAAACTTAGGAGGAATTATTATGCTTCAATATTTACAAAGAATAGGTAAAGCTATCATGTTACCAATAGCAGCATTACCTATAGCAGGTATTTTACTAGGCGTTGGTGGAGCACTATTAGGTATTTCAGGATTAGATAATCCACCAGCTATTTATCAGCCTCTTATTGCATTTGTTAATATTCCAGTAGTTACTGCTATTTTAACAGTAATGAAAAATATAGGGGATATCGTATTTGGAAACTTACCAATTTTATTTGCAGTTGGTGTTGCAGTAGGTTTAGCTAAAAAAGATAAAGGTACAGCAGCATTAGCATCAGTTTTTGGTTTTATCGTAATGAATCAAGTTATATCAACATTACTTTCTTTAGGTGTTACTCAGCTTGGAGTTCTTACACCAGATAATGTAGGTGAATACGGAACTTATGTTACAACTAACGTAGGAATATTTACATTAAACATGTCAGTATTCGGAGGTATTATAACAGGTATTATAACAGCAATATTACATGATAGATTCCATGAAATTCAATTACCACAGGTAATAGGATTCTTCTCAGGATCAAGATTTGTTCCAATAGTTACTGCTATCACTATGGCTTTTGTAGGTGCAATATTAGCTTATCTTTGGCCTATAGTTCAAAATGGTATTGGAGTTATTGCTAATCTTGTTAGAGATGCAGGATTTATAGGAAGTTTCTTCTATGGATTAATTGAAAGAGCATTAATACCATTTGGATTACATCATGTATTCTACACTCCATTCTGGTTTGGTTCATTCGTTGACGGCCAAATTTTAGTTAACGGAGCTTGGCAATCGGTTGCGGGAGCAAATACAGCATACTTTGCTCAATTATCTAGCATGACTGATTTAGTAGGTGCTTCATCAGAAACAATGTCTAAAGTTGTATCAGGTACTACAAGATTTATGGCAGGTAAATTCCCATTCATGATGTTTGGTTTACCAGCAGCAGCTTTTGCAATGTACAGATGTGCAGCTCCAAGTAAGAAAAAAGCAGTAGGTTCATTATTATTAGCTGCAGGTATAACTTCATTATTAACAGGTATTACAGAACCATTAGAATTCACATTTATATTTGTTGCTCCAGTATTATACGGAGTACACTGTGTATTAGCAGGTTTATCATTCATGTTAATGGATATATTCAATGTATTCATAGGTATGACATTCTCAGGTGGATTAATCGACTTCAGCTTATTCGGATTACTTCCAGCTGGAGCAGGTGTTCCAACTAAATGGTTCATGGTATTATTAGTTGGCGCAGTATATGCAGTTGTTTACTACTTCTTATTCTCATTAATAATCAAGAAGTTCAACTTAAAGACTCCAGGAAGAGATGAAAACGAAGAAGAAACTAAGTTATACACAAAAGCAGATTATCAACAAAAAAACGGTGGTTCAGAAGTTGCTGCTGCATCTACAGGTGGAGCTAAGGGTGAAATTGCAGAAAAAGCACCAGCTGTATTAGAAGCTTTAGGTGGACCAGAAAATATAGTTAGTGTTGATGCTTGTATAACAAGATTAAGAGTAGAAGTTAAAGATAAATCAAAAGTTGACAAAGACAGATTAAAATCATTAGGTGCAGCAGGTGTTATGGAAGTTGGTAAGGGTATTCAAGCTATCTTTGGCGCTAAAGCTGACGGATATAAAAATGCTATCAATGATATATTAGGAAACAATTAATAGAAAATACTATATTAATTAATACATATATTGGATATATAAGAGTTTAAACCATAATGTTTATATATCATCATATTAAAAAAACACTTCCAATGTTTAATAAATAAAACATTGGAAGTGTTTTTATGTTTTTATGTTATATAAGATGTTTATATTATAGTAGTGAATAAATTATTAATTAGAACACGATGCATAAATAAGTCAGCTAATAATATGTTTTATAATTACTCTTAATATAGCAATTAATAATTTCAGAAAAAATAAAGGTGCCAATATATTTGACACCTTAAACTATCATAATCAAATGATAGTTGTTGATTACTATTAAAGAGTATATTCTAATACTGTAGTTTCACCAGCAACAGTTTCTATATTTTCTACTGGTGTAATTGATTTTAATATATCTGGATTAGTAATTAATACAGGAGTTGTTAATGGAAGACCTTTTGATTTGATAAATTCTCTATCAATCTTTATTATTGGATCTCCAGCTTTAACTTTTGTTCCTTGTTCTGCTAATTGTTCAAATCCTTCACCATTTAATGAAACAGTTTCAATACCAATATGAACTAAAAGCTCAACACCATTTTCTAAAGTTATTGCAAAAGCATGCTTTGTGTTGAATACTAAAGTTAATTCTCCATCAGCAGGAGCAACTACTACGTCTCCAGTTGGTTCCATAGCTAATCCATCACCAGCCATTTTTTGAGCAAAAACAGGATCTGGAGTTTCTGATAAAGGTAATGTTTTACCAGTTATTGGAGCAACTAACTTAAATGTTTTAGCAGTTTCTTCAGCTGCAGGAGCTGATTTTACTTCAGTAGTTTCTTCAACTTTTGTTGTGTTGTTTTCGTTGTTTTTCTTGAATAGATTTTTTAAAAATTCAAACATAGTTTATATCCTGATATTAAAGTCAGGATAATTCACATCCTTTCATTATTATTTGATATTTATATTTTTGGTTAGTTTTTATAAAATATAACACTTACCTACAATAAATAAAAAAAGACATAAGATTCCCTTATTATTAAGAAAACTTATGCCTGATCTAACAGTAACACGTTATTAACTAATTTTATTATATATTCAGTGTAAATGACTGTCAATAGTTATGTTATGTTGCATATATAGAACAATATATTATTTTATAGAAGATATGTTAAATAGTTCAGGCAGCATGAATGGATTATATGAATAACATTATGTAGATTTATTCTATGTTAAGTAAATATAAATAAAGAATTAGACTTAGAATTATAAATATATAATCAGTATTGTAGAATCAGCATTATTGAATATATAAGTTTGTATAAATTTTCAAGTATATTCAAATATTAATTATGTATCTGGTATATATAGCAATATCTTTACTAGATTGAACACTTATACATAAATCTTGTTGTTAGAAAAAAATCAATGTTTATAGGGATATAACGGAACTAACAATATCAATTTTAATATGGGTAATACTCAATATATTCTATTATCAATATGTTATTTAGTAGTCAAAATGAGAATAATATTAATTATTTAGGCATAAACCATACCTAGGGTGTCTAAAATAGAATTATAGAGAAAAAGTGTAGTTTTATGTAGAAATTTATTGATAAATTAAAAAATAGGCACTAATGATTAAAGAATAAAAAGTAAAGAAGATGTTAAGATAAGACACGTCGCTGAGAGCGATAGCAACAAAACAAACATGAGTTGAAAGAAAAAAACAACTCGAAAAAGTTTGAAAAAAGTTGTTGACACTTGTCAAATCGAGTGATATACTAAGAAAGTCGCTTGAGGGTGACAAGATAGTAACAGCGTAAGGCTGTGAAAGAAATATGGTCTTTGAAAATTGAACAGAATATAATATAAACATTTAAGTAAACCAGCAATTCTTTATTTTGAGTAAGCTAAGATTAAACTTTTTATTGAGAGTTTGATCCTGGCTCAGG
>JAEWQX010000140.1 GCA_023399035.1 Bacillota bacterium
CGTGTATACTCATATTTCTTTTCAAAAATATTATAGGGATCACTCATTGAACCTGTTCCTATGACACCCTTTTTTCTTTTGCTTTTCAAATCTCTTCGTATTATTTCTGTTGAATTTTCTTTAGCTCTTACAGTATCAAAATGTGTTATTCCATAGCAATCACTTCGCGAATCACAATAAATGCATCCATGAGGACAACCTTTATATATATTCATATTATAATTCATGCCAAACCACGGATTATTTTCTGTATATGATGAAACAATGTTTTTAGCACTTATATATTCCATTTGTAATATTCCCCTTCCTGCTATATTATCATCTTCTTATAATAAGTTAATCATAATAAATATGACATTAGCATGTCATATTTTAATAATAATGTGAATTTTACATAATATACAGGATATTATTCTATAAAATTAATATTTATGATAAAATACAGGGATAAAAGAAATGGAGGAAATTATGAACAAAAGATTAGATTTAACTGAAGGCAGCATATCAGAAAAACTTATAAAGCTTGCATTACCTATAATGGGAACTTCATTTATACAAATGGCCTATAACATGATTGATATGATATGGGTTGGCAGAGATGGAAGCAAAGCTGTTGCTGCTGTTGGTACAGCTGGATTTTATCCATGGCTTGCTATGGCATTTATAATGATTTCAAAGGTTGGAGGAGAAGTAAAAGTAGCTCAGTCTGTCGGAATGCACGACATAACAGAAGCCAAAAAATATATCAAGTCATCTCTTGAATTAAACATAATACTTGCAATTTTATATTCTGCAATAATGATGGCTTTTAACAAGCCTCTTATTGGATTATTCAATCTTGGTGACAATGAAGTTATTTCCATGTCCAGAAATTATCTTATAATAGTATCTGCTGGAATGATATTTACTTTTTTAAATCCCCTTTTCACTGCTATATTTAACGGAACAGGCAACAGCAGGACCCCATTTATAATAAATACATGTGGTTTATTGGTAAATATCCTGTTAGATCCAATTTTGATTTTTGGATTTCATGGTATTCCAGCATATGGAGTAAGCGGTGCAGCCCTTGCAACAGTTACAGCGCAGGTTATTGTTACGATACTGTTTATCATTACAATCATAAAACATAATGATACACTGTTTAAAGTAAGTCTGTTTAGGCACATCCAATTCAAATATTATAGATCTATTGTAAAAATCGGAATTCCACTAGCAGTACAAAACGGATTATTTACTATCTTTTCCATGATAATGGGGATACTTGTGGCTTCATTTGGTCCAGTTGCTATCGCTGCACAAAAAGTAGGTTCACAGATAGAATCAATATCATGGATGAGTGCTGACGGTATGGCTGCTGCCCTGTCAACATTTGTAGCACAGAATTATGGTGCCAAAAAATTTGATAGAATCAGTACTGGAATAAAAAAAGGATTAATAACCGCTATAATATGGGGTATACTAACAACACTGATACTTATATTATTTAATAAGACAATTTTTTCATTATTTATCAACGAACCTGAGGCTATACTTAAAGGTGCAGATTATCTTAAGATACTAGGATTTTCTCAAGTATTTATGTGCATTGAAATTACTGTATGCGGAATATTCAAGGGTTTTTCAAAAACATTTGTACCATCTGCAATAAGCATAATATTTACTGGTGCAAGAGTTCCTCTTGCATATATCCTTAGCAGACCAGAACATTTAGGTCTTAATGGAATATGGTGGAGCATAAGTATTTCAAGTATGTTTAAAGGTATACTGCTTCTTGGAACATTCATTGTGCTTTATAAATATAAAAAAATAAATAATTCTGATTCAATATAAGCAGAATAACTATTTATTCTTATTTTCTATAGTTATCCAGATGTCTGATTCTATTATTAAGTCAGGATAAGAATATATTAAATCATACTTATATAGTGTATATTTCAATAATAATCACACAAAAAATAAAACTGCAGCATATTCTTTTTTATATATTTGCTGCAGTTTTATTTTTATTTAACTATTTCTATTGATTTTTTAGGACATTTGTAAACACATTTCTGACAAAGAATACAGTCTGCATTTTTAATTACACTGTCTTTATAGTCTTTTGGAGATATTCCCATAGGACATTCTTTACTGCATAGACCACAGCTTACACATGAATTTGAAACAGACAGATTTATCTTTCTTCCTATAAGCTTTGCAATAAAATATGAAAGTGTCCCCATCGGACAGAAATTGCACCAAGTACGTTCATTATAGATAAATCCAAGAATAACCGCTACTATGGTTGTTACTGCTATTATTCTATAGAATACAGCTCCTATACCATATAAATTCCCCCAGTTTTTATATAATCCCACACCAAAATTGGCCATTATAAAACAGACCATAAATAATCTGAATATACTGTTCTTAAAAAACTTTGGGACCTTTTTTCTAGGTGAAAATCTTGATAATAAATTGTCATAAAAATTACCTCTTGGACAATAATTTCCACACCAGTAACGTCCTTTTCCAAATACAGCAAATAACACAGGTGCTAACATGCATATAATTGCGGCTAAAGCAAATCTCATATCAAACAACGATGCTATTAAAAAAATAATTAATAATAAATACCCATACTTCTTATAATAATTTTTCATCTTTCCTCATTCACTCCTTAATAATCTGATAAAATTATTATAAATTAATATACAATTTTTCTATGTGACTTTCTCACATTAAAAGATAAATAAAAAGCAAACTCTATAACGCAAAATAGAGTATTTAAAATTCCTAATTGGCTTTAAATACTCTATCATTTACATATTCTTTTTACTTCCAAATTTATTTTACAACAATATCTATAATATCCTGTGGCTTTTCAACTACATAGTCTGCCCTTGCCTGAGTCAGTTCAACCACATCTCCATATCCATAAAGGACACCTATTGATTTTATATTATTTTCTTTTGCACCTATTATATCATGTTCCCTGTCACCTACCATGATAACTTTAGATAAATCATCTATTCCTACGTTTTCCATAGAATATTTTATTACATCACTTTTCCTTACTCTTGTTTCTTCTAAATCAGCTCCACCTATAAAATCAAAATATTTTGCAAGGTCAAAATGATCAAGAACCACTTTAGCATGTACTTCAGGTTTTGAAGTGGCAACTATAAGCTTTTTGCCATTGTCCTTAAGTTCTTTTAATGTTTCTTCTACTCCATCATAAACCTTATTTTCATAAATCCCTTTATCAGTATAATATTCTCTGAACTTAGTTATTCCAATTTCAGCTTTTTCGTCATCAAAATCATAAAAGTTTTTATATGAATCCCTAAGAGGTGGACCTACAAATTTTCTTAAATCATTTAAATCTTCAACTTCAATTCCAAAATGCTTTAATGCATATTGTGCTGCTTTTGTTATTCCCTCCCCGGAGTCTGTAAGTGTTCCATCTAAATCAAATAGTATGTATTGAAAATCATTGTTCAAAATTAATACCTCCAAATTACATTATAGTTATCATTATATCATCTATTTTTACTGTATCAAATTATAATCTGACGTACAGATGTCATATTATTTATGGTAAAATTAAACATAATATATTATGAAAGGAGTTAATAAAATGATTAAGGAAATTGAAGGAAAGGTTTTATTATCAAGAAATAAAATGCCCTCAGGCTGGTTTGGCTGTAAATATCTCTTTAATATTTATAGAGGCTGTGAACATAAATGCATATACTGCGACTCAAGAAGTTTATGTTATCAGATAGAAAATTTTGATGACCTGCATGTAAAAATTAATTCTCCTAAACTGCTTGAAAAAGAACTAAAAAGCAGAAAAAAGAAAGGTACAATCGGAACAGGTTCTATGAGTGATCCATATACATTTTCTGAAAAAAAGTATAACCTTACACGAAAATGCCTTGAAATAATAAGCAGATATAATTATCCTGTACACATAACTACAAAAAGTAATCTTATTTTAAGAGATGTTGATATCCTTCAGGAAATAAATAAGATCTATGCATCAGTAGCAGTTACAATTACAACATCTGATGATGCAATTTCAAAATTAGTTGAACCTTTTGCTCCATCCTCTAGCGATCGTTTCAAAGCTCTTGGTATCTTGTCTTCATTAGGAATAACCACCAGCATAACTATGATGCCTATACTTCCATTTATTGAAGATAATGAAACTAATATTATAGAAATAATAACTAAAGCTGACTATTATGGTGTTAAGCATATAGTTCCATTTCTGGGTATGTCACTCCGCGATAGGCAGCGTGATTACTACTATAAAAATCTCGATGTAAAATTTCCAGGTCTTAGTTCCAAATATAAGAAAAAATATAATAACAGATATACATGTTATGACAACAATTTCAAGAAATTAGCAGATACCCTTAAAGAAACCTGTACAAAATATAATATTTCTTTAAAAATCCCTTCATATGAGGAAAAAATAAGTCAGGTTCAGCTTGATTTTCTAAATAAACTCTGATTCTAACACTTAAATTTTATTTATAGCAAGCAGAAATAAAGGCAGCTATACACTAACTGCCTCTAACAATTATCCATATAAAAATATATAACAATTCTAAGAGATGGAGGTTTAGCCTTCTTTATGTATATACATTCTGATCATATCTGATTCTCCATCACATTTAACCATACACAAGAATTTCCATCCATATCTCTCATAAAATGAAGTATGGTCTGTAATAAGATAAAGTGTATTTATATTTTTATTTTTCATATCCCTGCATACAAATTGCAGCATTTCACCTGCAATACCTTGACAGCGATATTCTTTTTCTACATATACTGCACAGACATTTGGCGTTAAATCTTTACGGTTGTGAAAGTCATTTTCTATAACGCCAATCCCCGCAATAATTTTATCACCATCTAAAACCACATACCACTGTGGAATGGCATTCTGCTTAGTCAAACAAGTATTCATGCTTTCAAGATATTCTTCAGCTGGAATTTTCCACTTATCATGAAACCAATCTGCAGCAGCATCTTTCAATTCTGGTTTGTTGCATATTTTAACAATATCATATTTAATCATAAATACTAGCCATCCTTTCAAATCCTTATTTCCCTAATAAATTATTTTTATTAGAAATTATAATTTCTATTTTCTTTCCTATATAAGTCTTGTCCAATTTATCAGTTTCTTCACTATAGACAAATCCTTCTTTTATCATATTCTTCACTTCATTTCTAGAAATCTTCAATATCTCACATAAAATTTTATCAGCCCGAATCTTAAATTCATAAGGATTTTTAATAAGTATACTTTTTTGGATATCTGATTCGTCACTTTCAGATTTACTACTTTGAGCTACTAAATCATATACTTCTTTTTTAGTATTGATTGTAGCTTTGTTTTTTAAAAACAGTTCTTTTTTAGTTCCATATGCCAATGCCAGCTTTGAATCATTATCTAAAAACTTCTTATATTCATTTTTATCAATAGAGCCTGGCTTTACTCTTTCATAGATAGTTAAATTATATGTATGCTTACATTTTTCACATTGATATATAAGCCATACATCCAATGCATTTCCATTTGCATTTACTCTAAAATTATTAGTATTGATATAATTGGTCTTACAACCGCACTTTCCGCATTTTCTTATTATTTCATAAGATTTCTTAGGTAAAATTGTATATTCACTTTTTATATTGCAGCTCATATTGCATCTCCTCATATTTTATTAATATTGGATCTGCAAAGGCTATATGCCAATATGAACAACTTAATTTTTAATTACTGCATATGCCTTTGCTATGCAATATTATTTGGTCTACACATAAGCACTTCCCCTTTCCATTTTCAATAATATAACTTAATCTTCATGCATGCCACCTTAAGATTTTTTCAAAAAAAGAATGAGCCAATACACTACTGAATCACAATGTATCTAATAAAAATTGTGTGATTCATCAGTATTGACTCAATATAAATCTATCCTGCCTCTTTCATTTTACCTATAATTCTTTGTATGCTTTTTTCTGATAAAAAATACTTTTGTGCAAGCTGAGATGTTTTTAATCCCTTTTTATAATCAAGATAAATTCTATTATTCCGCTCATTCAGCTCCTGTCGTATCCTGGTTCCGTTTCCCCATTCTTTTCGTTCATTCTTTTTTCTTGGAATATATATGCATTCTCCATCAACATAATTCTGAATTAATTCTAAGATTTCTGCTGGCAGAATATGTTCTGCTTTTCTATAGCTCATTTTGCCCTCCTAAAATATTTACTCTTAGGAATAGCATCAGCTATAACATATTTTGATTAAAAACTGCAATAGCTCATGCTATGCAAAAATAACAGGTCTTGTCATAAAACAGCCCTCCTTTTACTATATTTGTCCTGCAATATTATAACATATATGTTGTTTATTACAACATTCTGTGTTTCATCAAAACAAATTTACTCTCCTTTATTTTATTGCATATAATGCTGCAGTTTCTGCATGTATTTTTGTTGTATCAAATAAAGGTATATCAATGTCATTTTGATTTATCAATAACCCTATTTCAGTACATCCAAGTATAACTCCATGAATCATTTCTCTTCTCATCTCAGATATAATTCTCAATAACTTATTTTTTGATTCCAATGACGTAACTCCAAGACAGAGTTCATTATAAATAATAGAATTAATAATTTCCCGATCTCTTTTACAAGGAATTACTGCTTCAATCCCACGTTCAAATAATTTATTTTTATAAAACTCCTGTTCCATAGTATATTGTGTTCCAAGAAGTGCAACCCTGTTTATATTTTGTAATTTAAGCTTATCTGCAGTTACATCTGCTATATGCAGTATTGGAATAGAAATATTTTTCTGTATTTTATCTGCTGCCTTATGCATTGTATTTGTACATATTACAATAAAATCTGCTCCACATCTTTCAAGATTTTTAGCTGCATTCAATAAAATCTCAGTACTTTTATCCCATTGCCCTTCTTCCAGACATTTTTTTATTTCGTAAAAATCAACACTATATAGAATTATCTTTCCTGAATGAAATCCTCCAAGTTTTTCTTTTATAACTTCATTGATAATACTATAATATGGAACTGTGCTTTTCCAGCTCATTCCCCCTATTAGTCCTATTGTCTTCATCTATAACCTCCTCGCATAAGCACTTTACATTATTAATCACACAAAATACTGCTATTTTGACATACATAAATTAGTGCCTTTACTCTATATATTCTTTAATTACTTGTCCTATTATCTTTATTCCTTCAACAATTCTCTCCTCAGGCATGTTTGAATAATTTATTCTAAAATAATTTTCATGGCCTCCATTAGGGAAAAATGATCCTCCTGGAACAAAAGCAACATTCCTTTCAAGACATCTATCAAGCAGCTCTTTTGCATCAATATTTTCTGGCAGCTTAATCCACGTGAATAATCCTCCATCTGGCTTATTAAATTCTACACATTCTGGAAATTCATGTTCCATTGTATTTAATGCTAGTTCACACCTCTTTTTATACAGCTCTCGTATTCCTTCAATATGTTTATCAATATCATTTAATTCAAGATATTTTGAAATCTCCATCTGAGCAGAAGTATTGCATTGCAGATCTGTACTCTGCTTTATTATTACAAGTTTTTCGATTATTTCTTTATGAGCTGCTACCCATGCAATTCTATATCCTGGGCAGAATATCTTTGAAAATGTGCCAAAACACACAATATTCCCTTTTTCATCAAAAGACTGTAGTGAAGGAAGATTTTCACCTTTAAATCTAAGTTCACCATAAGGATTGTCCTCAATTATAACTTTATTATATTTATTAGCTATACTTACAACAGCTTTTCTTCTTTCTAATGTCCATGTTACTCCTGTTGGATTTTGAAAGGTTGGAATAGTATATACGAGCTTAACATTTGGTGTAGTTTTAATTATTCTCTCAAGTTCTTCCGGAATCATTCCTTTTTTATCCGTAGGAACTTCTATAAATCTGCATTCATATGCCTTAAATGCACTTATTGCTGCTAAATATGTGGGACTTTCGCATAAAACTACATCATCCTTGTTTAAAAATATTTTTCCCATCAAATCAAGTCCCTGCTGTGACCCATGAGTAATCAATATATTGTCATATTCAAAATGTGTACCTACTGTAGAATTCATTCTGTCTGCAATCCATTTTCTTAGGGGATTGAATCCCTCTGTTGTTGAATATTGAAGTGCTTTTCTTCCTGATTCCTCAAGTACAATTCTATTTGCTTCTTTGATCTGTTCAATTGGAAAAGTTTCAGGTGCTGGCAGCCCTCCTGCAAATGAAATTATTTCTGGTCTCTCTGTCACCTTCAATATTTCCCTTATTTCTGAAGCTTTAAGTATTGACATCCTGTCTGCAAATTCAAATTTCATCTTACATCACCCTTTTTCTAATATTTTACTTATTAGTTATATTAATCTTGATATTGTATGAGCGCAATGATAAAATTGTATGCAAAACAATATTTTTAAGGGGGTATTATTAAGTCTCGCAAACCTATTGTATTTCCAAAGGTTGAGAAGTGCAATGTTCATATAAGTTAACAGATCGAGAAAAACTTTGAGGAGTACAATATGAAAATTTTATATGAAACATTTTTTAAACTCATTCTCGGATTTATAGTCGCTTCTATTGGTGTTGTAATGACTATAAATTCTAATCTTGGACTCAGTCCTTG
>JAEWQX010000192.1 GCA_023399035.1 Bacillota bacterium
AAACCATATAGTTCTCCTGCTGAACAGTTAACATGTTCATATAACAAATCCATGGATGTTATGAATAATAAATAAAAATTATATCTATGAATGTAAAGAACTCTATAAATTAGGGTTCTTTTTTTCTGCAGAGGAGATTAATTGCCATGAAATCTTATAGAGCATATAAGATTTCATATGCAGAATTAATTTATTAGCATGGCAGTAGATATTAGTGTATGATTATTTATGATATAGAATTAGTATTTGAATTTATATAAAGTCTTATTTTATATAATAATAGTTACTCATAAAAATATTGCTGAAATGTGCAAAAGCATTTCAACAATATTAAATTGATAAAGGTAAAATGCAGTATTTCATATGATGAAGGAGAGAAATTAATGGCAGTATATGAACTAAGTGAAGAAATTGTATTTCCTAATCCTGAACTGAGCGAGGAAGACGGACTTCTAGCGTTTGGAGGAGATTTATCCATTGACAGGCTACTTTTAGCATACAGTAACGGAATATTTCCCTGGTACAATGAAGGTGAGCCCATATTATGGTGGAGTCCGAAGCCAAGATTTGTACTTAAGCCAGATGAAATTAAAATTTCAAAATCTATGAAAAAGATTATGAAGAAAGGCGAATTTGAAGTAACCTTTAACAATGATTTTAAGGGAGTCATAAGCAATTGCAAGGCTATGAGGGAAAATAATGAAGGTACATGGATTACAGATGAGATGAAGGAAGCATACATAAACCTTTTTAATAATGGTTTTGCTTTAAGCGTGGAGACATATCTGGATGGTGAGCTTGTTGGAGGGCTTTATGGAGTTGTTATAGGACGCTGTTACTTTGGGGAAAGCATGTTTTCAAAGGTAAGTAACGCTTCAAAAATAGCACTTATAACTCTTGCAGAAAGACTTAAAGAATTAAATTTTGAGTTTATTGACTGTCAGGTATATACTCCCCACCTCGAATCTATGGGGGCTAAGATGGTTGAATGGGATGAATTTAAAGCAATGCTTGATAAAGGAATTTACCAATTGGATTAAATTTTAAGCTGTTTTTTATATTGTTTTATAAAAATAAAAAATTTTAGAATATTTGATTCGAGTCACATTTTAATTGTTAATATAAATATATAATAAAGTCACAAGGCAAGCAAAAAAACAAATTGAATATAGAAAACAAATATAAGAAATGGGAGACGATTAATCTTCCAATAACAAGAGAGGATATGGCAAATTATATTGGAGTAACGAGAGAAACAATAAGCAGAAAGCTTAAAAAATTTGAAGATGAAGGAATCATAAAACTTATCAGTATTAAAAAAATCATAGTTTTAGATGAACAGGGCTTAAGAGATTACATATAAATAGCTTTACTTATTTACTGGTTTTTGATTTGAATCACATTATAGTTGTTTTATTTAATTATAATATAGTCTTAAATTAAATATAAAGCGTAAAAGGCAGAATTTATATTTAAATTATTAAAAATTAATATATTATTATGAAAAGGTTGAAAATGAAGTGAAAAATACATATTCGAAATTTTACATAGTTGAAGATAAGGAAAAAGAAGAAGTGGCTGCATATATGAAAATTAATTTTGATAAAGCGCAGACAGAATCAGGCCATGATAATACTTTAGAAGTTCAGAGAATTTATGTATTAGAAGAATATAAAGGTAAGAAAATTGGCAAGAGTTTAATACAAAAAGCTATACAGACTTCTAAAGATAGTAATTTAGATTATGTGTGGCTAGGTGTGTGGGAACATAACATAAATGCAATCAGATTTTATGAAAAGCAGGAATTTGAAAATTTGATACTCATATTTTCAAATTAGGTGATGATGAGCAGACAGATAATTTAATGAAGCTTACATTATCAAAGTGTGTTTGTCATCAATAGATTTTCAAAATTTTTATCATACTTAAAGAAAATTTAATATCTAAATTATAAGAAGACTGTATTAAAAGATTTTTTTAAGTTTTAATACAGTCTTTTAGATTTGCTTAGAGTAAAAGCTTTGAGTGAATTTTTAGATAGCATATATCTAGTTGAAATCATGTGAAATATCATATATTTATAGATCATATATTTTCATAGCTTATTAATATATAAAAAATTCCCAATGTTATCTTTACAAATGAACATATGTTTAGGAATTGGCATATATGAGTAATGACAATGACAAAATAATTTTCATTTAAGTGAGATTCGTTATCTATTTATAAAGTATAATTTTAATTTTAAAATTGTATTCACAAAAATAAGATGATAAACATAATATTATAGTATATTAAGTATTAAGTACAAAGGAGAAAGAAACAATGGGAAATAATAACAATAATTATAGAAATGAATCACAATGCCATAATCATGAATTTCAAACAAGCACAAATTATAGAAGAGATGATGAAGGTCGAAGACACAATCATAGAACTAGTGGTGTAACTGGGCCAGCTATCAGGTGTGGAAGCAGTCATGTTCATAAGATAAAAACATTTGCAGACACATTTGGTGATCACATTCATGAAATTTGCGATACTACTGGACCAGCTATCTATTTACGTGATGGAAAGCATATTCATTTAGTAAAAGGTAAAACAAGTAACAATGAAGGGCATCGCCATGATTATTATTTTACAACTGATGTCGAAGATCAAAGTAATGTTCCTAAAAAAGACAGATGTAGTGACTAAAATATAAGGAATTCTATAAAATTATGTAAATTAATATTTGATATGTTACCAAAAACTAAACTATATTATTAATTTAATTGCTAAAATTTGAAAATCAGCATGAATGTAAATTTATGCTGATTTCTCTATATACTAAGATAATTAATGATACTATTGAACAATACCATAATTTTATGAAGGCCGGAGATAGGATGAAAGTAAAATATTTATGTCATATCAGTATACTATAATTTTTTATAAAATTAGGATATAATAAAGGCTATAAAGAAAATGAATAATAAGGTGTGTTAAAATGGAAGAATTAAAGAACGCAGTTGAAGAAATTGCAAACGAGAAAATAATAAAAGCAGTAATAAGCAATAAGATGAACAAGGAAGTAAAATATAATAAGATAGTATTCCAGTTAAAGGAAAGCAAAAAGAAAGAGTTTTATCAGATAGAAAAGTTTACTGATAAGCAGGTCTTTCATGAAAATATAGATTTAGATTTATTTAAAGAAAAGTTTGAAGAGTTCATAGGAAACAGTTATAAGCAGGCTTCAGCATGGACTGAAAACATTACATATGATCTTAGAATTTCCAAAAAGGGAAAGGTTCATCTTGGGAGGAAGAAGGGCAGCAATGAAAATGTTGCAAAGAAGAGCCATAATAAGGAAAAGAACTACATATTAAAAGAAGGAATGATAATTGAGCCTTTAATAGATCTTGGTGTATTTACTAAAGAAGGAAAGGTCATAAACTCTAAGTATGATAAATATAAGCAGATAAATAGATTTGTTGAAATCATTGATGATGAAATAAAGAAAAATGACTATAAGGAACTTACTATCTTAGACTTTGGATGCGGTAAGTCCTACCTTACTTTTGTACTTTACTACTACTTTGTAAAGATTAAAAATATAAACGTAAAGATGATAGGCCTTGACCTTAAGGAAGATGTAATCAAGAAGTGCAATGAAATTGCAAAATCATATAAATATGATAATCTTCACTTTGAACTTGGAGATATAAATGGATTCAAGTATAACAACAAGGTTGATATGGTTATAACCCTTCATGCATGTGATACAGCAACAGATTATGCACTTTACAATGCAGTTAAGTGGAATGCAAAGATGATATTCTCAGTTCCATGCTGTCAGCATGAATTAAACAGTCAGATGAAGAGTGATGAACTATCAATACTTACAAGATACGGAATAGTTCAGGAGAGAGTTGCAGCCCTTATGACTGATGCAGTCCGTGCAAACATACTTGAATGCTGTGGATATAAGACACAGCTTCTTGAATTCATAGATATTTCACATTCTCCAAAGAACATACTTATAAGAGCATCTAAGGGAAATGTGTCAAAAGAGAAAAAGGAAAAATCGTTAAATGAAGTAAATAATCTGGTAAAACAGTTTAATTTTGATCCAACATTATTAAAACTGGTTAAAAATGATAACTTATTGTAAAATAAATATAAAGAAATAAATAAAAATGGTATAGTTTGATGAAATTTATTCGATATACTATATAAAGACTTTTATCGAATTAAGACAAATTTTAAAAGTAAGGGGAAGAGACTATGAATAATAACATATTATTAGAATCAGGCACAGGCGAATTAGAAGTAATTGAATTTGTGGCTAACAACTGCCATTATGCTATAAATGTTGTAAAGGTTAAAGAAATAATAGAAATGCCTACAGAAACACTGACAAAATTACCTGACCCAAAGCCAGATATTGCAGGGCTTATTCTTTGCAGAAATGAAATTCTTACATTAATAGATTTAAAATATATACTTTCAAAAAGAAATGAAGGAAATCTTGGTTCAAAGGTTATAATCTGTGAGTTCAACAAAGTAAAGGTTGCATTTAACATAGACGATATTGTTGGAGTTCATCGTATAAGATGGGATGACATAAGAAAGCCAGATGATTTATCAGAAAACTCATTATCAGTAGGTAACATATTATTAGGCGGGAAAGTACTTATAATGCTTGATTTTGAAAAGATAGTTACTGATATTGCTCCAAGCTCAGGAATAAGTGAAGACAGACTTGTTAAAGTTGATTATAAAGACAGATCAAACATAAAGTTAGTATTGGCAGATGACTCAGCATTAATAAGAAGACTGCTTAAGGAAACACTCACTAAGGCTGGATTCAAGAGCATGACAGTATTTAATGATGGTAAACAGGCATATGATTATATTAAAGGTCTTGAAGTAAGAAGAGGTGAGGAATTCATGGAGGATATAGATATACTTATCACTGATATTGAAATGCCTCAGATGGATGGACTTACACTTACAAGAAAGATTAAGGAAGATGAAGTTACTAAGAAGCTTCCAGTTATCATATTCTCATCATTAATAACAGAAGAATTAAGACATAAGGGTGAATCAGTAAAGGCAGATGCACAGTTAAGCAAGCCTGAAATTGAAGCGCTTGTAGATGTTATTGATAAGCTTATAGAAAAGAACAATGTGACTGCTGCTGCACAAGCTTGATTAATAAAAATTTAAAACTAAATTCTTATATTTTAAATATAGAAAACAGAAAATATGGAATGTAGTATCTGTTGAGTCAGATTATCTACATTCCATATTTTTTTCAAAAAGTTACTCAATTATATTAATTTTTAGTGTTTATAAGAATATAATAATAGTAAAGAAAAGGTTTACACCAGGATCTTTTATAAATACTATAATTTAATAGTGACAGAATAAGTTTATAATTAACCTCTTTTAAATCTTATTAATTGAAATCAAGTAAAATATAAAATTAAGTTATTTTAATTAATTATCAGGGAGAGATTTCTATGTTAGCATTTTCAGAACTTGTTATTTATTTGGTGAAATATCTATATAAATTTTTAAAAAATACGGGTTTATTATTACCAGTATTAATGGCGGGATTAATAATTTGTTTTCAAGAGGGAGTTTTGGGTCTGGTACAATTTGATTCGAGTGTAGCTATATATCTAGATTTCTTATTGATGTATATATCATTTGTAATATTTTTAGTTATTTTTATTAATAATTCAATAAAAAAATTTAAAAAACTGAAATTAGATGTAAAATATATTAAGAATTACATTAATGAAAAACATTATAAAGATATAAAATAATAGAGTTCAAAATTTTTATTTCTAGTATATAATATATAAATTAATAATAAAAACAGTAAAAAGCAGAAGTCGGCTGTAATATGCTTTTTACTGTTTTTTATTAATAACTTCTTATTACATAAGACAATGATTTTTATATTATAGTTCAATAATATATGAAAATATTCAATCATTCCTTGGAAAGATTAGTCATAACTTTTTGGAGAAGTTCGAAGAGTATCTCTGACTCACCTTTAGTCATACCTTGAGTAAATTTTGTTTCAAAAATTAATGCTTTTTTATGCATTTCATCATATATATTTTTACCTTTTTCGGTTAAAACAATTTTTTTATATCTTCCATCCTTTTCACTTGCAGTACGATATAAAAAACCATTATTCTCTAATCTCTTAAGTATTTCTGTTACAGTAGAATTTTTTAAATAAAGATCTTTTTCTATATCTTTCTGGTTTATTTCACTATTATTATTAGTGCATATATAAAATAATATGTTCATTTGTGATGAGGTAAGATTCATTTCTTTTAAACCATTGTCACTGAGTTTTTTTGATATATTACGAATAGCAGAAAAAAGTCGAGTAAATTTTAAATCAGGATTCATAAAGTACATCCCCTATTCATCTTTCATTAATTATACATGTATTTTACCGTATTTAGATATGCTTATGCAAGCTATTAATTTTAAAATTATTAAAAATGACTAAGTTGAATGTAATAGTTTTAATAAAATGTATATTCAAGAGAAAGTAGAAAATATATTTTATACAATTAAGACTAAATATTGACATAAAAGCAAAAAGTAATTATAATTACTTAATAGTTTAAGTAAGTAGTACACGAACTAAATATTGTAATCAGTTAAATTCAATTATTTTCACAGATACAATGGATGATAAGCTATATTAGTAAAAATTAGGGTAAAAAGATATACTTATACATAGCATGCTAACTATTTTTGATTGATTATGTTATAGTAAAAATGTTTTAAATATAAAAAATTTATATTAGTTTATTTTTATATAAAGACAAGGAGGATTATTATGAAGTTGAAGAAATTAACAATGCTGCTTTTAGTAGCATTGTCAGTAAATAGTTTTATGGGGTGTAGTTTACCTTTTGCACATGTAACAGGTGATCAGATAGTTTCAGGTAAAAATCAGAATTTAGTTATTCAGGCTAATATAAAGATGGAAGAAAGTAATGTTAATTCATTGACTGGAGGACAGATTTCAGAAGTATTAGTGAGTGAAGGAGACAGCGTAACAAAAGGACAACCATTGATAGCACTTGATTGTGACTCCATATTAGCTCAGAAAGCACAAGCAGAGGCAGGAGTAAGCCAGGCACAGGCAGCAAAAGCGCAAGCAGAAGCAGGAAAAGCACAGGCAGAAGCAGCATTGCAGAAAGCAAGAAATGGTGCTACAGAAGAAGAATTAAATCAATTAAGATCAGCTATTGATATTGCAAAATCAAATATTGATAATGCACAATCGGCTTACGATGTTGCAAAATCTAATTATGACAGAACTAAGGTATTATATGATTCTGGTGCGGCAACAGCAGCTGAATTAGAAGGAAAAGAGGCAAGCCTTCAAAATGCACAGTCAAGCTTAGACAATGCAAAATCTAACTTGGAAATCAATACTGAAAAGTATAATGCAGCAGTAAAAGGTGCAAAAGCAGAAGATATAGAACAGGCACAGGCAGCAGTAGAACAGGCACAGGCAGGTATAGATCAAGCACAGGCAGGCATAGAACAGGCACAAGCAGCAGTAGATCAGATTAATATTACTTTAGAAAAATGTTCACTAGTATCTCCAGTAGATGGAATTGTGACAACATTAAATGTGAAAAATGGAGATTTAGTATCATCTGGAATGCCTGCAGTTGTAGTTACAGATGTAACAAATCCTTCAATAACTTGCAATATTAAAGAAACTGATCTTGATAAAGTGGATTTAGGTCAAGAAGTTACAATAAAACTTTCTGCTTATGAAGGACAAGAGTTTAAGGGTAAGATAACTAATATCAATAAAAATGCAGATTTTGCTACAAAAAAAGCAACAAATGATAATGGAGATTTTGATATTTTATCATATGGAGTGAAAGTTGAATTTGAAGATTTAGAAGAAATGAAAAATAATGGAATAGAACTTCGTGCTAACATGACAACATTTGTTGACTTTGGAAAGTAGTGTGATGATATATGAAATCAAGAATAATATGTGGAGTTGAAAAAATAGTTGTTTTCAAAGATTCATTGAAAAACAGGATTGAAGTTTTTAAGGAAGAAGTAAGAAAAACTTCAGTATATAATAGCAGAGTAGGACAGTTTTTTAGAGGATTATATAGCTTTTTATATGAGAATCTTTTAAGACATAAATATATGATAATACCAATAATTATATTATTAGTATTACCACCTGCTATAAGTGTTTTATTAGGTCTTGAATTTTGCAAGAATCCTGTTAATAATGTACCTACAATAATAGTAAATCATGACAATTCATCAACTGTACAAAATCTTATTCAGATGATTGAAGATAATGATGTCTTTGATGTTGTTATTCATAGCGATAATGATGAAGATATACAGAAATATATTGATAATGGAACTGCAATGGCAGGTTTGATCATTCCAGAAAATTTTTCGGACAACCTATTAAATGGTAAAGAAGCAACCATATTATCATTTGTTGATGGAAGTGTCACATCCCCATCTAGTGCAGCAAAGGGGGCCATATCTGAAACATTAAATACATTAAAAAGTGGATATTTAATGAAGCTTGTAGAAGGAAAGCTTCAAATGACACCACAGAATGCTAAAAATTTAATTTCACCTATTGGGTATGACTATAGATTTTTAGGAAATCCAACAAAGAATATGTCAATATTCATGCTTGAAGGTCTTATATTAAATTGTATGCAGATAGCAGTTGCAATAACGGGTAGTTTTATTAGCGAAAAGAAAAATTATCTTAAGCTAATTACTAAAGGAGCTATAATTGGATTATTAGGTTCAGTATCAGCATTTTTCTGTATTTATATACAAATTAAATATTTTAACATACCTTATAGAGGTACTGTCTTAGGAGGAGTTTTACTTACTATCTTATGTAATTTAGGATGGGCGTATTTTGGAATACTTCAAAATTACGGGAAAAAGGGCAATAAGCTAGAAGCTGCTTCTTCATGTGGAATTGTATCAATGACAATGTTACTTTCAGGATATACATTCCCTGTCCTTGCAATGCCTTCATTCTTTTCGAAGATTACGAATTTTATGCCTAATACCCATTTTATAATTCCAATAAGGGATATTTCTTTATTAGGATTTACATATAGTGACGTTTCTAGACATGTAAGTTGGATGGCTAAATTTGCTTTGATAATGCTTGCTTTAGTAACGCTACAATTTGTATTGAGTAAGAGGCCTAAGAAAGACAAAGGTACTAATATAGAAAAGACAGATAGTAATGGAGAGGATACCATCAAAGGTATTTCTGAAATAGATTTAAATGATGAAAAATTAGTGAAATTCAATAGTAAAGGGGTGAAGCAATAATGCACTATTTTAAATTAGGAGTGAAAAAGCTTCGCATGATTTTAAAAGAAGAATCAAGCCGATTAATAGGAGCAATTGTATCACCTTTAATTACACTTCTTCTTTTATCTTGTGTTTGGAGTCATGTGTATGTAGAAAATATTCCTTTTGGAATAGTTGATTTAGATAATTCATCTTTATCAAGGACAGTAATTGAACAATTATCAAATTGTCCATCATTAAAGGTTGATCATTTTTTTGAGTCAGAAGCAGAGTTAGAGCAGGCATTGAAAGAAAAAACTGTTCATGGAGGTATAATAATACCCCAGGATTTTAGTAAAGATGTAAGCCTGAAGAAATCACCTAAAGCAGAAATACTAGTTGATGGAACTAATATGCTTATTGGTGGTAATGCATTAAGTGGAGCCGCATCAGTACTAGGAACACTTAGTGCGGGAACTGAACTTAAAATGCTTCAAGGAAATGGTATGTACCCATCTGTAGCTAAAACTGCTATTGGAACTTTTTCTTATGTACAGCGTATATTATATGACCCTCAAGGAAGCTATATTAGAAACATGGCATATACTGTTGTGCCTCTTGTAATTCAAATGGCTTTTTTATCGGAATTTTTTATACCGATGTTAATAAAGAAGAAAAAAGAATTTGCAGCTATGAAAATACGTTCAAAAGAATTCTTGTTTAATGTTCTTGATATAATCATAAGGATATTAGTGTTTGCTGTAGTCGTAATTGTAGCAACCTTTATAGAATTGTGTTTAATAAAGAAATTTTACTCACTTCCAATGAGAGGTGAAATATGGATATATGCAACTTTAATGATGGCATTTTTCTTTAATCTCGTTGGATTTGGACTTGTATTTTCAGCTATATTGAGTAAAATGGATTATTATGTATTTGCATATAATGTGTGCTCAACGCCGTTTATGTTAACATCTGGAGTGGCATATCCATTTTATATGATGCCAGAGGGTGTTGTAACTTTTATTAAACTAATTTCACCACTTGCACAGGTATCAGTACCTCTAAAGATTCTTAACTTAAAAGGTGTTGGATGGGATATAATACTTCCGTATTTTAAAGAAAGTGTTGGATACTCATTATTATGGATACCTATAGGATTAATTTTGTATATTATAAGTGTGGCTCGTACAAAGTATAAACTTGAAAAATCATCTTTAGTAAATTTAGATTCTTCTGATGCAATGCAGATTAAAACAATAACTGAATAAAATTTTATGTTTCTATAAATATTGCTTTCATCATTAAATATAAAAATGATGGGAGCAATAATTTTATATTAATAATAAATTTTGACTTTCTTAATTAAAGAGAGATAATAAATTTATATTAATTATATTAAAAACACAGTATTATTTTTAATATTCAACAGAAAATATTAAAAAAGTATGCATTTTGAGTTATAATATAAAAGTAATATGCTTATTTTAGAAAGGCAGGAAAAAATCATGTATAAAAAAGAAATTGAAGAGTATTTTGAAAAGAATAGAGAGCAGATATTAAATGATATTTGTGATCAAATAAGAATAAAGAGTGACAGAGGTGAGGCAAAGGAAAACATGCCTTATGGTGAAGGTCCAGCAAAGGCTCTTGAAGCAGCTTTAAAATTAGGTGAAAGCATGGGCTTTAAGACTAAAAATTACGATAATTATGTAGGAACAATTGACTTTAATGATAAAGAAAAGGGTCTTGATATATTAGCTCATTTAGATGTAGTTCCAGCTGGAGATGAATGGACAGTAACTCAGCCTTATGAACCAGTAATAAAGGATGGAAAAATATATGGAAGAGGATCTGCTGATGATAAGGGACCAGCTATAGTTGCTTTATATGCATTAAAGGCAGTTAAGGATTTAAACATTCCACTAAGCAAAAATGTAAGATTAATCTTAGGAACAGATGAAGAATGCGGAAGCTCGGACATAGAACATTACTATGCAGTAGAAAAAGAAGCTCCAATGACATTTTCACCAGATGCTGAATTCCCACTTATAAACATAGAAAAGGGACGTTTAGCAACAGACTTTACAAGTGAATATGCTGAAGATTCAGCTCTTCCAAGAATAATAAGAGTAAATGGCGGAGTAAAGGCAAATGTTGTTCCAGACAAGGCTTCTGCAGAAGTTGAAGGATTCACTTTAGATGTAGTTTCAGAATTATGTAAAAAAGCAGAAGAAAAGACTAATGTAAGATTTACAGCTACTGAAGACGGTTCAGTAATAACAATAAATGCAAAAGGTAAGGGAGCTCATGCTTCAACACCTGAAAATGGAGATAATGCACTTACAGCAATGATCCAATTATTAGCTTCAATGCCTTGTGCAAAAAGCGAAGGATTTGAAAGATTATGCAGCGTAAATAAATTATTCCCACACAATGATCACGTTGGTGCAGGATGTGGAGTTAATATGAGCGATGAATTAAGCGGAAGCTTAAGCATGGCATTTACTATTTTTGAATACAGCACAACTGGATTAAAGGGTACTTTTGATTCAAGAGCACCAATCTGTGCAACTGATGAAAACTTAACTGAAGTGTTAAGAAAGAACATGGCTTCTATGAATATTACATTAGCTGACGAAAAATTAAATCCTGCACATCACGTAAGCAGTGATTCTGATTTTGTACGTACACTATTAAAGTGTTATGAAGATTACAGTGGATTAAAAGGTGAATGTCTTGCAATAGGTGGAGGTACTTATGTACACCACTTAGAAAATGGAGTAGCATTTGGATGTTCACTTCCTGGAACTGATAATAATATGCATGGAAATGATGAATTTGCAGTTATAGATGAATTAATGCTTAGTGGAAAGATATTTACTCAAGCAATAATTGACCTTTGTAAATAAAATATAAAATTATTATAAAGAGATTGAAAGTCTTTAATTAGAGGCTTTCAGTCTTTAATTAGAGGCTTTCAGTCTTTTTTAGTGTCTGGAAAAGGTAAAAAAGAAAAAATAAAATTTTTTTATTTTTTTGCAACATTTTATATCTTATGATTGTATTTATAGTATAAGAGGGTTTGAAAAGTATAAAAGATATTGAGATTTGTGATTATATCTTGGGAAGGATGTAAGTAAAAAATAAATTTTTTATTTTTGCAACATTTCATATCTGATAACTGTATTATTAGTATAAGAGGTTTGGGAAGTATAAAGGCTATTGAGATTTATGATTTTATTTTGGGAAGAATATTAATAAAGAGGCTATGGTCAATCTTTTATTTTGAATACATGTACAAGCCCTTATTGAAAAGAGATTTAACTTCAAGGAGGAATTTTATTATGATAAGAAAAAAATTATTTAGAGGTATACCGTTTGCTTTAGCTCTAGGATTAATGATAACACCATTTGTATCTGCTCATGCTGAAAGCTACGGGACAGGAGTTACAAAAACAATAGAAAGTGATGAAATAGATCCAGGATTTATGATTAAGCCTGAAGTATTTATAAACAATAAACAAATGAATGCTGATGACATTAAGATATTAAACAGCGAAGCATACATTCCATTAGAAGAAGTAGCTTTAGCAATGGGAGATAGACTTGAAGGATCATACGAATATTCATACATGCTTAGAAAAAGCGATAAGATGATAAACATGAATATAGCTGATGGTACATATGCTGTAAACGGCGCTGAAAGTAATATTAAATTTGAAGTTGTTGATAATGTTGCATATGCTCCAGTTAAATTCTTCAGTGAAGTTTTAGGATACAACATGGAGTTTATAGGAAACAGCATATATATAGGAGAAGCTAATGTTTCTGCTGGCGATGTAAGCATGGATTTATCAGTAAACCCATTAATCGATGATGCTATTATGTTAAACCCTGAAATATACATCAATTCTGACAGATATCCGGATTTTGGGATTATGATTAATAATGGAAAAGTATATCTTCCATTAGAAGTTGTTACAGAAAAAATGGGAGACAGACTTGAAGGCGATATTTCAACTCAATACTATTTAAGAAATAATAACATGATGCTTATGATTGATTTTGCAAACAACAAATATGTATTAAATGGTACTGAAAATAACTGTAGAATGTTAACTATAGGTGGTAAGGTATATGCTTCATTAGATTTCTATAAGGATGTTTTAAACTATCCAGTTAAAGAAGACGGAAATTCATTTTATATAGGTGAAATCAAAACACCAGAAATTTTACCTAACACTGTTGAAGGTGGTAAGTGGAGCTTAGAAAACGGAAACTGGTACTACTTAAATGGTGAAAGCAAGGTTACTGGATGGGTTAGAGATAACAACAGATGGTATTATTTAAAAGCTGACGGTGTAATGGCTACAGGATGGATTCAATTAGATGGAAAATGGTACTTATTAAACAATAATGGTGCTATGGAAACAGGCTGGGTTGTAGACAATGGTAATGCTTATTACTTAAACAAAGATGGTTCTATGGCTGCAGGAACTACAGTTGATGGATTTATGTTAGCTGAAAACGGAATTGCAATTTCACTTTACTAGGATAAAGATAATCAGCAGGTGATTTTTACTTAAAATATTGAATGATAGATTAAATTGATATTAAAGCTGTATTTATTGAATGTGACAAGGCATTTATATATACAGCTTTAATTAAGTTTAGTATGTGAGGAGAATATCTGCAGTACCATAAGATTAATATGATTCATCATAGCACAGATTTCAATAGAAATATTTAAGGTTACTAGAATAAGCATTAAGATAATCTTGTAGAATGAAAAGTAAATAAATGTAAGTAATCTTATTGACAGCATGTCCTTATCAGAGTATAATCATATTAAATTAAAAATTGCCTTTATTAAAGGGGAGTAATCAAAAATATAGCATCAACATCCGCGGCATAATAGGCCTGGTGTTATATACCTTAATGGTGATGAGACTTTTAATATAACTTTAAATAATTTTGAAGTTATATTAAAGGTCTCTTTTTTGTTCTATAGAATTTACAGAGGACTTTTTAAACGGGCTGAAACATACAGTCTATAAATAAGATTTTTATATTTATTGAAAATGAAGATTTAAAAAATAAATAAATTATCATTTTAATTATGAAAGGAAGATGATTATGAGCAATTTCTTTAATAAGAGTACAAATGAATGCTTAAAGGCATTAAATTCATCAATAGAAGGGCTGTCAGGTAAGCAAAGTACAGAGCTTCTTGAAAGTGTTGGTGAAAATATATTAAATGAAAAGGAAAAGAAAAGCATATGGTCAGTGTTTATTGATCAGTTCAAGGATTTTTTAGTACTTATATTAATAGCATCAGCAGTTATTTCTGCATTGACTGGCAATATGGAAAGCACAATTGTTATTGGTGCTGTTATTTGCATAAATGCAGTACTTGGTACAATTCAATACCTTAAAGCAGAGCAGTCCCTTGACAGTCTGAAGGCATTATCTTCACCCAGTGCAAAAGTCATAAGGGAAGGAAGGAAAGTTGAAATACCATCAAAGAATGTTGTACCAGGCGATATTCTTCTAATTGAAGCAGGAGATCTTGTTGTTGCAGATGGAAGGATATTAGAAAATTATTCACTTAAGGTTAATGAAAGCTCCTTGACAGGTGAATCAGAAGCAGTTGAAAAGTTTCATGACATTATAAACAAAGACAAGGTGGCCCTTGGGGATCAAAAGAACATGGTATTTTCAAGCTCGCTTGTTACATATGGAAGAGCTTCTGTTTTAGTAACTAAGACAGGTATGAATACTGAACTTGGAAAGATTGCTTCACTGATGGAAGAAACTCAGGAAAAAGCCACACCCCTTCAAGTGTCTTTAGATGAATTTTCAAAGAAGTTAGCTGTAGGGATTATAGGTATATGTGCATTGGTATTTGCATTAAGCATGTATAGGGGGACTGAACTTTTAGATTCATTAATGTTTGCTGTTGCTTTGGCTGTTGCTGCAATTCCAGAAGCCTTAAGCTCCATAGTTACCATTGTCCTGGCAATAGGCACTCAGTCAATGGCAAAGGAAAATGCAATTATTAAAAAGCTTAAGGCTGTTGAAGGACTTGGATGCGTTTCTGTAATATGTTCAGATAAAACTGGAACATTGACTCAAAACAAGATGACTGCCAAGAAGATTTTTATTGACAATAAGTTGATTGACTGTGAACAAATTGATGCAGATGACAATATGCAGAGATTTTTATTGAACTCATCTATCCTATGCAGCGATGCCACTTCAATAGGTGGAGACGAAATTGGTGATCCAACAGAAGTTGCCTTGACTAACTTAGGACATGAATTTTCAATAAATGAAATTGAATGCAGAAAGACTTACCCTAGATTAAGAGAAATTCCATTTGACTCTGACAGAAAGCTAATGAGTACTCTTCATAAGATAAATGGAAAATATGTAATGATAACTAAAGGTGCTTTGGACGTGCTTTTAAAGAGAACCACATTTATAGAAACCTCTTCCGGAGTAAAGGAATTTACAGCAGAGGATGCAGAAAATATAAATTGTGCAAACAGGGATTTATCTACAAAAGGCCTTAGAGTACTTGCTTTTGCATATAAAGAAATTGAATGTGACAGGGAGATTGATTTAAATGATGAAGATAAATTTACTTTCCTTGGGCTTATTTCTATGATTGACCCTCCAAGGGAAGAATCTAAGGCGGCTGTTTCTGACTGCATAAAGGCTTCAATAAAGCCAATCATGATTACAGGAGATCATAAAATAACAGCTTCTGCTATTGCAGAGGAAATCGGAATACTTCAAAAAGGCGATATAGCTCTTGATGGTTTAGAACTTGATAAAATGTCTGATGATGAATTAAATGAGTCATTGGAGCATATATCAGTGTATGCAAGGGTATCACCAGAGCATAAGATAAGGATAGTAAGGGCATGGCAGAATAAAGGTAAGATTGTTGCTATGACTGGAGACGGTGTTAATGATGCTCCAGCACTGAAACAGGCAGATATAGGAATAGCAATGGGAATTACAGGTACAGAAGTATCAAAGGATGCTGCATCAATGATTTTAACTGATGATAATTTTGCTACCATTGTAAAATCAATTACAAATGGAAGAAATATATATGCTAATATTAAAAATTCAATCAAGTTCCTGCTTTCAGGCAATATGTCTGGAATACTCAGTGTTTTATATGCTTCACTTTTTGCACTTCCAGCTCCATTTGCACCAGTTCATCTGCTATTTATAAATCTTATTACTGACAGCCTCCCTGCAATAGCCATAGGTATGGAAAAATCAAATAGAGATGTACTTAGGGATAAGCCTAGAAATTCCAAGGAATCAATATTAACTAAGGATCTTATAAATAGTGTTGCAGCTCAGGGATTTATCATTGGAATATTCACTATGGCTGCATATCACATAGGTTTATTAAAAGGATCTACTGGAATGGCTATGACAATGGCATTCAGCACATTATGTATTGCAAGACTGTTCCATGGATTCAACTGCAGAGGAAAGAAATCAATATTTTCACTTGGATTGTTAAGTAATAAATTCAGCCTTATGGCGTTTGGAATAGGCATAGTTTTGGTAAATGCAGTACTTTTAATACCAGGTCTTCAAGGATTGTTTGAAGTTACTCCATTATCATTCAATGAAATAGCTGTAGTTCATATACTTGCATTTATGCCTACTGTTATTATTCAATATGTTAAGATAATAAGAGAGCTTATTGAAAGCAGAAATAAGATATATGTTGAAATGAATAATACTACTTCAAAGTAATAAGAGTTGCAGTCATATGATGGAAAAATCATTTTTCAGGAATTGACATGCTGATGACATAGAAGCTATTGATAATATAGATTAAGTAAATATATAAAAGCAATAAGAAATACCTATGGCTTGAATACAAATCTGTATAGATTAAAAGAGAGAATGCAGAAAGATTTGTGTAAACAGATTTTTCTACATTCTCATGCAGTATTCAAATGCTGTAGGTATTTTTATATAGTATTTCATGATAATAGGTTATAGTTTGTCTACATATAAATTTAGATTAATGAATAATATTTATTGCTTATCCTATCATGACTTATTAGGTAAACAACCATACATGAATATTTACATTTCAATAAATGATTATAAATATCATGTACAATATAATTACTTGTTTAATATTCCGCTTTCTGCAATTTTATTTACTGCTTCTTCAATTACAGGTACAGGAAGTACAAGGGCAAATCGTACATAGCCTTCTCCAAGTGAACCAAATGCACTTCCAGGAGTACATATTACACCTGTCTTTTCCATAAGCTCCATGCAGAAATCATTGGAGTTATCAAAGTTTTTAGGGATAGGAGCCCATGCAAACATGCTTCCTTTGCTGTCAGGAACGTTCCAGCCTATTCTTGTAAGTCCTCTGCATAATGCATTCCTTCTCTTTTCATATTCCTGGCAGTGGTTCTTTACACTATCCTGTGGACCATTCAATGCAGCTATGGCAGCATATTGTATTGGCTTGAATATACCATAGTCGATTTGTGAACGAAGCATTTTGAAGTGCTTTATTATTTCACTGTTTCCAAGGACAAATGATATTCTTGAACCAGTTACATTGAATGATTTTGACAGAGAGTAGAATTCAACTCCAACTTCCTTTGCTCCTTCATGAGATAAAAATGAACCACCTACTTGTCCATCATAAACTATGTCTGAATATGCATTATCATGGATGATTATTATATTGTGCTTTTTAGCAAATGCTATAAGTTCATCATAAAATTCTGAAGGTGCAATTGCACATACAGGATTCATTGGATAGGATACAACCATGAATTTTGTCTTTCTAAGTACATCATCATCAATTGAATTTAAATCTGGAAGATAGTTATTTTCCTCTAAAAGAGGGTAGTAAACTATTTTTGCGCCAGAAAGATATGGCCCGATTTCAAAGATAGGGTATCCAGGGTTTGGTACAAGCACAACATCATCTTTATTGCATAGAGAAAATCCTATGTGTGTAAGGCCTTCCTGTGACCCGTAAACTGAAATTATTTCATCAGATTCAAGTTGTACGCCAAATCTCCTTTTATAGTATGCTGCTAGTGATTGTACAAGTTCAGGCATGTCTCCTAGAGAGTATTTCCAGTTTTCTGAGTCCTTTGCAGCTTCTATAAGTGCATTTTTTACATGTTCATCAGGTTCAAAATCAGGTGTTCCTACTGAAAGATTATAAACCTTCTTTCCTTGCTTTATAAGTTCAGCTTTCTTGTCATTTAAGACGTTGAAAATTCCTGTTTGGAAGTATTTTAGATTGTCTGAAAATTCCAGTTTCATTTTAGTTCCTCCTAAGTTATGTGTGTATTTTATTTCTTATAAAAGAAATAAAAGATAGATATTATTTCTATATTACATTTAATTAAATAAATTACATATTATAATATATTTTACAATTATATTATAATGTTGGCAAATATTTTATATCTATATTATTAATGTGAAAAAATATTATCATTAATGAATGATTAAAGCCTTTGCAAGAGTGGACATATTATAGTAGAATTATAGGTAAGAAAATACACGGATTTTGTATTCTTAGCTTTTAGTAATGCAGAATAGTCAGAAGTGAATTAAATTTATGAATATGAGATGCAGGAAAAGTATAATCTTATGTTTAAAACTGTGAAAAAAATATAAAGAGGGCGTTAAAATGGAATTCAGTAGAGCACAAAAAAGGATAATAAACAGCAGACCAAATGGAATAAAGGTAATCAAAGGTGAAAAAGGCTGCGGAAAAACTATTTCTGCAATGAACAGGGCATTTACCCTTATGCAGTCTTATTGTGCCTGTAGTGATGATGAAATTTTAATAGTGGCAAAGGATGATGACAGCCTTAATAAGCTTGCAAACATTCATGAAGGCATCTTAAACAGGACTGCTGTACAAAAAAGCTTTTTTGATGAAGAAAATAAAAATAAGCTTGAAATGAATGATATTAATTCTATTATCCTTTTATATTTCAATAGATATAATAATTCACATAAAACTGACTATTGCATTGCAGATTTCAAC
>JAEWQX010000232.1 GCA_023399035.1 Bacillota bacterium
ATTGAAAGTGAGAGATAAAAAATCTAAAAAATCATCAGCTCAATCTTCAAGAAATAAAGATTGAGCTGATGATTTTTATAGAAGAAATTTAATAAACATATATGGTTTATATTATGCTAATCCAATACATCTTACTATAGTTGTAAATGTGAAGCATATGATGATTCCTGTAACAGTAGGAACAAGGAATGAAACTGCTGTCCACTTTAAGCTCTGGGTTTCTTTCTTTATGGTGAGACATGTTGTGCTGCAAGGCCAGTGCATCAATGAAAAGAGCATTACATTTACTGCAGTGAGCCAGGTCCATCCATTTGCAACAAGGAGATTTCTTAAGACTGAAAAATCATCAATTTCAAGTAATGAGCCTTGAGCCATATAGCTCATGATTATTATTGGTATTACTATTTCATTTGCAGGGAATCCTAAGATGAATGCCATGAGGATATATCCATCCAGGCCAAGGTACTGTGCAAAAGGATTTAGGAAATCTGCACAATGATTTAAAAGGCTCATGTCATTTACAGATATATTAGCAAGGAGCCAGATTACTATGCCGGCAGGTGCTGCTACTGAAATAGCCCTTCCTAAAACAAACAATGTTCTGTCAAATATTGAACGTATGATTACCTTTCCGATTTGAGGCTTACGGTAAGGAGGAAGTTCCAAAGTAAATGAAGATGGAATTCCTTTTAAGATTGTCTTTGAAAGTATCTTTGATATTATCAGGGTCATTATAACTCCAAGGACGATGACACATGTCAATAAAACAGAGGAAATAATTGAATCATAGGGGCTTATGAACATTCCTGTAAAAAACATTGTTATTATTGCAATAAGTGTTGGAAAACGCCCGTTACATGGAACAAAATTATTTGTTATGATAGCAATAAGTCTTTCTCTCGGGGAATCTATTATTCTGCAGCCAACTATACCAGCAGCATTGCATCCAAATCCCATACACATTGTCAAAGCCTGCTTGCCACATGTACAGGATTTCTTGAAGAAATTATCAAGGTTGAATGCTATTCTTGGCAGATATCCAAGATCTTCGAGAAGAGTGAACAATGGGAAGAATATTGCCATAGGAGGAAGCATAACAGAAATAACCCATGCTAGAGTCCTATACATTCCCTGAATGAGGATTCCTTCAAGCCATGCTGGAGCGCCTAGGTATATAAACAGCTCTGTAAGTTTATCCTGGATAGCAAAAAGAAGGGTTGAAAGAAGCTGTGAAGGATAGTTTGCACCAGTTATAGTGAGCCAGAATACAACACATAAAAGAAGGAGCATTATTGGAATTCCAAACTTCTTTGATGTAAGTACGCTGTCTATTTTCCTGTCACGCTTATTATATTTTTCCATGCTGTAGGATACGACTGATTTGCTTATTTTTTCAGCCTTTTTTACAATAGCAGACACTATTTCATCCCTGAACTTTTCAATTGTAATATTGTTTTGTTTTAATATTTCATTTCCTTCATCTATTGCATGCTTTAAATCCATATTATCATAAATATTAAAGTCTAGGTAATCCTTTAGGGATTTTAATAGTGACGTATCGTTTTCTAAAAGCTTTAAAGCTGTCCATCTAGGATTTATCTTATCTTTTAAAAGAGGCTTAAGTGCTGTTTCAATTATAGATGCAGCGTTTTCAATTACTGGCGAATAGTAAATAGGCTTTGGTGAAGTCTTAAGGTTCTTTACTGTAAGGTTATAGACGCAGTCCATAAGCTCATTTAAGCCCTTTCCAGTATTAGCGCTTGTAGCTACTACAGGCACGCCAAGGAGTGATGATAACTTGTCAAAATTTATTATTATACCTTTTCTTTTTGCTTCATCCATAAGGTTTACACATACTACTACGTTATTGGTAATTTCAGTTGCTTGTAGAACCAGATTGAGGTTTCTTTCAAGACATGTTGAATCTACAACAACTACTGTTGCATCAGGATTTCCAAAACATATAAAATCACGTGCGATTTCTTCTTCTTCAGAATTTGCCATAAGGGAATAAGTTCCCGGAATATCTACAAGGATAAAATTTTTATTTCTGTAAGTATATTTACCTGTAGCATTGCTTACAGTTTTTCCGGGCCAGTTTCCAGTATGCTGTTTTAGGCCTGTCAGACTGTTGAATACTGTACTTTTACCTACATTAGGATTTCCTGCAAGTGCAATTATTTTTTCATCAGAAGTTTTCGTTAGATTTAAATTTTTATTAATTGCGTTTAAGCCTGTTGACTGATTAGTTAATCCCATAAAAATCCTCCTCATGATAATAAAAAATTGGAATTAATTTAAAGGTTTTAAAATATTAATAAAGTAAGTCAGCATGATTTTACTAATATCTTTGAGGCATCTTCGCTTCTCAAGGCAATTACGGCGCCTCTTATCAAATATGCAATGGGATTTCCAGATGGGCTCTGCTGTAGTGCTTCCACATGTGTTCCACTTATAAGACCAAGGTCTAGAAATCTCCTGCGTATAGAACCTTCAGCAGTTAATGCAATAACAGTACATGTTGAGCCAGTTGGTATTTTATCTAGGGTGATAATATTTTCTTTCATAAATAACATCTCATTTCTTATATATTTAGATTAGGGAAAATCTTTTTCCATAGTCTAACATATGATTTGAAACTAAAAAGTGATACGCCTTAGATAAAAAATTGTTGCAAGGTGGTGATTTTTATCGATAATCAGTTTCATACAACAAAGGGATATGAAATTATGCATTTAGAAAAGAGCTTAATTACCTCATCCATGGAGGATTATATCGAAATGATATACAGATGCAGTTTAGATGAAGAATATATTAGGCTAAATACTTTAGCACATTTATTGAATGTAAGGGATTCCTCTGCTTCTAAAATGATGAAAAAACTTAAAGAATTATCTCTTATTTCCTACAAGAAATATGGAGTGATAACATTAAGTGACAAGGGCAGGGAAATAGGCGAATACTTATATAAAAGACATAATATAATCGAGGAATTCTTAAAGAATTTAAGTGATGAAGATCATGATGTGCTGGTTGAAACAGAGCTCATAGAACATGTCATTGGTGAAAAAACTGTAGAAAATATACGAATCTTAAATGAATTTTTTTCTGATAACCCAGATCTCCTCATTAAGTATACACAATTCAAACATGACAGGAAAAAGGAATAAATTATATAAAACCCTCTTTAAAAATAACTAGGCTGCTTATCAGATTGATCAGTCTGGTTATTTTTATAGATAAAATGTCTATGGTTTTCAAACTAATCTCTCAAATTAAATTTTTAACTTTCAACTGGAGAATGGTTTTCTATTGACTAAAAGAGGAAAAAGATATATTATTTAATTGATGATGAAAATCAATTGAAATAATATTGGGGGATAGTATGAATACAATAATCGGAATCTTGATTCCATTTATAGGAACATCATTAGGTGCAGCATGTGTTTACGTCATGAAGAAGGAAATGAATATATTTGTCAACAAAATGCTTCTTGGATTTGCTTCAGGAGTAATGATTGCAGCATCAGTATGGTCATTGATAATTCCAGCTATAGATATGACGAGCCATATGGGAAAGCTATCTTTTGTTCCATCAGCAGTTGGAGTGGCTGTAGGAATTTTATTTTTGTTAATGCTGGATAAGTTAATTCCTCATCTTCATGCTTATAGTGACAAGCCTGAAGGAATAAAGAAAAACACATTGAAGAAAACTACAATGCTTGTCTTGGCAGTTGTAATTCATAATATACCAGAAGGAATGGCAGTAGGAATTGTATTTGCAGGAGCATTAAATGAAGGTGCAGCAATAACACTTGCAGGAGCATTTGCTCTTTCAATAGGAATAGCCATTCAGAATTTTCCAGAAGGAGCCATAATATCAATGCCGCTGAAAAGTGAGGGATTGGGCAGAAATAAGAGCTTTTTATATGGTGTCTTATCTGGAGTAGTTGAACCCATAGGAGCAGCAGTTACAATATTATTTTCAAGTTTTATCACACCTTTGATGCCTTATCTTCTTTCTTTTGCAGCAGGAGCAATGATTTATGTTGTAGTTGAAGAACTTATTCCAGAAGCATCCAGAGGTGAACATTCAGATATTGGAACATTGGGGTTTGCAGCTGGATTTATAATCATGATGATTTTAGATGTAGCTTTATCTTAAATAAAAATAGCAGCCAGTTTAAGTTGGAAGATTGACAGTCCAGCTGTACTGGCTTTTTTATTTGTAATTAAGCCATATCTTTTTTTGTTCTGGTATTATATCTTTTGAACACACGCCTTTTTTAAACCATTCACAGCTGCTGCATATGCTGCAGAACTTTTCATAGTTATATGACTTATAAATATTGTCTATGATATAAGAAAAGCTGTATTCTTTATCTTCATTTAAGTTATATGCTTTTAAGGTATTGGAATCAAGCATATTTACCTTATCATTGAATAGGCAGATTTCTGAAGACTTATTTGGACAACGACTGCATATCATATCACAATGAGAAACTAATTTAATTTTTATATCATTATTGCTGAGAATCTTATTTCTTATATTGTTCATGTTTACTGTAAAGTTATAATCATAACCAAGTCCTTTGAAAAAGAACAGGCAGTTTATATGATGTGGTCTGATGATAAGCATAAAAAACCTCCGTATAGCTTGTACATTTAGCCCTTATTATTAATTATCTATGTTTAAAATATATAATAATGATACTACAATATAAATTATTGTCAACTGTATAATGATAAAAGGTTGACGATTTTGTGATAGAATCCAGCATTATCTAAATAATAGTGTATGCAGAAGGATTATTTTATAAATTAAAAATATAATAGTATTATTAAATAAACAGACTTCAGTTTGAATGGAGGGATAGTGTGAGAAAAATCAATAAAGAAGAAAAAGTTATTATGAGACAGAAGAAGAAGTTAAAAAACAGGGAAGAAAAATTGCTTCAGAAAAAAGATGATTCATTCTTCAAGGAAAAAATAAAGCCTCTTAAAAATAAAGTTGAAAATAAGATACCCCAAAAGGTGACAGAAGGAATCAACAAGGCATTCGAAAAGGGATTTAACATTATTTTCGAAAAAGGAACTTCTGTGATTGAAAAGAGCTATAATACAGGCAGATTAAAGGATGAAGCAGATATAAACAAGTACATTTTAGCAAAGGAAATAAGCAGCAGAAATTTAAGAAAGATAGATAAGGGCGTAAATAAGGTAAATATGATGAATCATGGATTGACTGCAGTTGAAGGCACAGTCCTTGGATTTTTAGGAATAGGATTTCCTGATATCCCTATATTTATAAGCGTCATTCTCAGAACGATTTATGAAATCTGTCTCAATTATGGTTTTGAATATGATAATGACAAGGAAAAAGCTTTTATATTGAATGTAATATGCGCAGGTGTCAGTGATAAGAATGACAGGAAAAGATTTTCTGATGAATGTGACAGGATAGCACATGACATTGAAAGCGGAGTTGATTTTGATACGGATATTGAAAATATGACAAAGGAAACTTCCAAAAGGCTTGTTGACAGCCTTTTAGTTTCTAAATTCATTCAGGGAATACCAATTGTAGGAGCAGTTGGGGGAGCAGCTAACTATATTGTATTAAATAACATAAGCAGGATGGCAAAGCTGAAGTATAAGAAAAGATTTATAAACAAGCTCCTGTAGTTAATAGTTAAGAGGTAACAGCTGATTATTTGTAAATAGATAAATAATTCATGGCTTCTAAACAGATACTAAAGGTAAATAAACTTTAGTAAGGAGCTAAAATAATGGAAAAAGTGAAAGAAAAGAATGATTACAGAAAGTTAATCAAGAAAATATTTAAGTGGGTTATTCTTAGCATTATTATGGCTGTTCCTATAGGAATTGTAGTAGGATATTATAATATAATTTTAACAGCTGCCAACAAATATAGGAAAGAACATGAGTATCTCATTTATTTTCTGCCATTAGCTGGGCTTTTGATTACTTTCATGTACTTGAAAACTAAGAGAAATGCTTATTCTGGAGAAAATCTATTAAAATCGGAAGTTGTGTCAGCTGCCAGAAACATTCCTTTTTATATGACTTTTGTGGTTTTCCTTGGTTCCCTTGCAACTACTTTTTTTGGAGGGTCAGCAGGAAAAGAAGGTTCAGCAGTTGCAATGGGAGGAACGCTTGGAGATTTTCTATCAAGAAAATTAAAACTTTCAGATGAGGATCAGAGGACATTAGTCTTATGTGGAGTTGGAAGCGCTTTTGGAGTTATTTATGATGTTCCTTTTGCAGGAGCAATATTAGGCATGGAGCTTGTTCTTAAAGGCCAGTTTCATTATCAGGCATTAATTCCAGCATTCTTGACTACTGTGATTTCCAATGAAATTGCTACAGCAATTGGCAGCAAACATATTGATTATCCAGTTCTCGCATTAGATAATTTAGGCTTTATGATGATTTTAAAATTAGCAGCTCTTGGTATAGTCTTTGGAATAGGTGGTTTTATATTTAATCTTGCATTAGATAATAGTGGAAAGTTATATGAATTCATTACAAAAAATCCGTATTTTAAGGCGCTTATTGGCGGAGTTTTAACTATAGTATTATTTTGGATTGCAGGTGATGATTATAATGGACTTGGACAAACGTTTATAAGAGATGCTTTTGACAAGCCTGCAGCACTTATAGATAGTGTATGGAAGATTATATTTACTGCTGTTGCATTAGGATCAGTGTTTCAGGGAGGAAGAGGAAATCCAACTTTCTTTGTAGGTGCTGCACTTGGAAGTGCTGTGGCAAAGTATTTCAATTTTCCATTGGATTCATGTGCTGCACTGGGGACAATAGGTGTATTCTGCAGCGCAACATCACTGCCAATAACTTCTATAGCCATGTCCCTTGAGTATTTTGGAGGACAGGAAATGGTGGCTATCATGATAGTCATGACCATAAGCTATATTATTTCAGGATTTTATGACCTTGTTACTAAAGATAAACTCCCAAGGGAAAAGAGCAAGATTTTCTCAGGAGGCATTCATAAAGAATGATGGCTTTTATCCGGTAATATAAAATTATCAGCTTTAAGTAAGATTATTATTGGGGAATAAAATTGCTGATCTATGATAAGGTTACTTTCTGACAATAAAATTATTGTTTTAGGATAAGGCCTACTTTCTGGTAATAAAACTGCTGATTTAGGATGAAGCTGTTATTTCGTGCAGGTAAAGAACGGTTATATTCAATAAAATAAGAATAAGAAGCAGGATAAGGTGCTGTAGTTTAAATATATGCAGCATCTTATTTTATCATCATAATTATGTGAAATTTATGTATTACGCATAATTAGATAATATTTAGGGATTTTACATAATTATATTATATTTAAGCATTTATCCATTTGATAATAAGCTGAGCAAAGAAAAGGTCTATTTCAAAAGAAAGGCAGATAGTATATAATATTAATAAAGCATGTTAAATAAAGGAAATTAAAAGATGAAAAGAAAAAATAAGATTATATTATCATGTGGTTTGGGAATATTTATTATGGCATGCATAGCTTCACTTTTTTATTTTAGTGGATTGTGCAAGTCTATATTTAATGTTTCACAGTCACTGCAAGGAGTAATCAGTAAAAATAATAATAATGGAGCTCAGGAATCTGAAGAAAAAACAGAAGAAGCAAAGAGTGAATCTGGAAAAGATACACAAGAAGTAAAAAGTGAAGAAGAAATAATTGATGAAAAAGCAGAAGAAATTTTGGACAGAATGACTTTGGAAGAAAAAGCAGGACAGTTATTT
>JAEWQX010000048.1 GCA_023399035.1 Bacillota bacterium
GTTAAGACAGCTTTAGGACTTATGGGATATAATGTAGGACATTTAAGAATGCCTCTATTCCCTATGGAAGAATGTAATCTTGAAGTATTAAAGAAAGAGATGAAAGCTAAGAATTTATTATAGATAAATACTGAAAGTGTCAGTTGAAGATAAGTATTGAGTAAGGGATAAAAGATGACCATTTACTTATGTAAATATGAAGTTCAAAATAAGAATTTAATACAGAAATATTTAATTATAGAACTGACTTATAATTTATTAACAATTTAGATTTATAATAATTAAGAGGGTCATGGTTTTGTCATAAGCCATGACCTTTTTTCAATACAAACATAATAAATGTAATTAATTTATTTTCATAGAATAAAATTAGACTTCATAGAAAGAGATTAGGAAGAATACTTTGATGATATGGACGTTATTTCATTGTATGATGAAGATGATTAATCTTGTATAGTTATTAAATTGAGAATATATTAATATATAACAACATTTATTTAAAATAATGTGTTTTGCAAGGAGGGGTATTTTTGATAAAGGTTAATGAAATATTACATAATGATAAATATAAAAAATACATAAAAGAAATTGAATTTTTAGAGAAGGACAGGGAATTCTGCAAGCACGATATGAATCATTTTCTAGATATGTCCAGAATAGCATATATTCTTGTATTAGAAAATAAATTGAATTATTCAAAGGAAGTTATTTATGCAATAGGTCTGCTTCATGATATAGGCAGGGGAGAAGAGTATAAGAACAATATAAATCATGATGAAGCCAGTGTGATGATAGCAGAGGAAATACTTGAGGAAACTTCATATACTGATGATGAAAAAAGCTTGATTTTAAGTGCAATTAAAAACCATGGAAACAAGGATATTCAGGATGAATTTTTAAAGATAATATACAAAAGCGATAAATTATCAAGAAATTGTTTTGAATGTAAAGCTGAAAAAGATTGTTACTGGAGCAGGGAAAAAAAGAATCTAGAAATTAAGTATTAGTTATTTATAGATAAATTAATAACGTTCTGCTGAACTAGACATGATATAAATTAATGTTAAAATAGAAGTAAATGTTATAAAGGTTATATAAAGGAATGGTGATTACAGATGAAAATAGGTAATAAGGAATTTAAATTAGGGGAAAGAACTTACGTAATGGGGATTTTAAATGCAACTCCTGATTCATTTTCTGATGGAGGAAAGTTCAACGAAGTTGAATTAGCATTAAAGAGAGTTGAAGAAATGATACGCCAAGGAGCAGATATAATAGATGTAGGCGGTGAATCAACAAGACCTGGTTTTACTGTCGTTGAAGCAGATGATGAAATAAATAGGGTTGTGCCTGTAATCAAAGCAATAAAAGAAAAGTTTGACATAACAGTTTCAATAGATACATATAAGGCAAAGACTGCAGAAGCAGCAATTAAAGCAGGTGCTGATATTATAAACGATGTATGGGGATTTAAAAAGGATAAGGATATGGCAGCTGTTGCAGCTAAATATGATGTTCAATGCATTCTTATGCATAACAGAGAAGATAAGCCTTATGAAAACTTAATGGAAGAGGTAAAAAGTGACTTAGAGGAATCTATAAAGATTGCTATGGATGCAGGAGTTAAAAAGGAAAATATAATATTAGATCCAGGCATAGGATTTGCAAAAACATATGAGGAAAACCTAATGGTTATGAAAAACTTAAAGGAAATAAGAGATTTAGGATATCCAGTTTTACTTGGAACATCAAGAAAGTCTATGATAGGAAATGCTTTAAACCTACCAGTGGATCAAAGAGTTGAAGGAACAGTTGCAACTACAGTAATGGGAATTATGGCAGGATGTGAATTTGTCAGAGTGCATGATGTTCTTGAAAATAAGAGAGCATGTGTTATGACTGATACAATCTTAAGTGTGTAACAAGAAAAGCATTTTAATTGATATAAAATAATATGGATTTTAAATATACGAGTAACAATAGATGGCTTTAGCCAGAACTTAACGGAAGGAGTACCACATGGATAAGGTATTTTTAAAGAATGTTGAGATTTTTGCAAATCATGGAGTATTTCAAGAGGAAAAAACTCTTGGGCAGAAGTTTATTTTAGATATAGAGCTTTTCCTTGATACAAAGGAAGCTGGATTGACTGGAGATCTTACAAAATCGGTTCATTATGGAGAGCTGTGTCATAGAATTGAAGAGGAATTTACAAAGGAATCATATGATCTTATTGAAACAGCAGCTCAGAAAGCAGCAGATTACATATTATATAATTATGAAATTGTACATAATGTAAAAGTAACTTTGAAAAAGCCATGGGCACCTATTGGAAGACATCTTGACTATGCAGGTGTTCAAATTGAGAGAGGATGGCATGAAGCTTATTTATCAATAGGAAGCAATATTGGTGATAAGGAAAAGAACTTAAATGATGCAATTGAAAGAATATCATCATTGAAAGAAATAAAGATTGAAAAAGTTTCACAATTTTTAGTGACAGAACCATGGGGGTATACAGAACAGGAAGAATTTCTAAATGGTGCTCTTAAGATAAAAACTACTTTTTCACCTAAGGAGCTTATGAGAGCGTTGCTTAATATTGAAAGTGAAATGAAACGAGAAAGAGTCATAAAATGGGGTCCAAGAATAATAGACCTTGATGTTGTATTTTATGATGATATTATAAGTGATGATGAAGAAATAGTACTTCCTCATCCAAGAATGGAAGAAAGGGAATTCGTACTTAAGCCCCTTTCAGAATTATGCCCATACAAGATTCATCCGGTTTTAAGGAAATCAGTATTAAAGCTTCTTGATGAATTAAATAAAAATAACTGATTTAATAAATTAAATGAATTAGTTAATTAATTTATGATTGCTTTAGAATTATAAAAATAATTTAAATATAAAGTATATATACTAGATTATCTGGAGTATATATACTTTATTTTTTATAAATTGGAGTATATGGTGAGAAATGATTATATAATTGTTATGATTTGTTAGGGATTTATGAGATTATATTAATTTTGATTCATAATTAAGGATAATCGATAATGTGTAAGATTAAGTGAAATATATAAGATTGTTTTATAAAGGTAACTTTTAGGATATAATATTGTTAAACTAAATAACATCAAGAAGGAGCAAGATAATGAGTAATACAAGACAATTGTTAGATTTTATAAATAAGAGTAAGACTGCATTTCAAGGTGCATATGAAGTAAAAAATATATTAGATAAGAATGGCTTCACACAATTAAATGAAAGCGATTGCTGGAATTTAAAGCAAGGTGATAAGCATTATATAATGAAAAATGATTCAGCTGTGATTGCATTTGAAGTTGGAAGTGGTGAAATTGAAGAAGATGGATTCAGATTAATTGGAGCTCATACTGATTCTCCAGGATTCAGAATAAAGCCAAGCGCTGAAATGACAGTAGAAAACAATTATGTTAAGTTAAATACTGAAGTTTATGGCGGACCAATATTAAGCACATGGTTTGACAGACCTCTATCTATTGCAGGAAGAGTTACTTTAAAAAGTAACAATGTATTCAAACCAGAAACTAGAATTGTAGATGTAAACAAGCCTGTATTAATAATTCCTAACTTAGCTATTCATATGAACAGAAGCGTTAATGAAGGATATGAATTCAA
>JAEWQX010000085.1 GCA_023399035.1 Bacillota bacterium
GTCTTACAGGATCATCTTCTTTAGGTATAAAAGGGATCTGTATTGGAAAACCTATTTGTTGCATAGGTATCACATTTTTTTTGAAATGTTTCATAATGATATTGTATGCAAAAAAGGGAATTCGAATACGAATTCCCTTTTTTATCGGCTAGTATCGAAAGTTATTTCGATACAGCCCCTTTTTTGATTTAATATATTATATTTATAAATAACATAGAGGGGATTAAGGGAGATTTTTGTAAATAAATATTTTATAAGATTTCAGCCTGATTACAGCATTAATATAATGATACTCTTAAATATAAAAATTATTATATAGATATCAATTTATATGGTCACTTTTAAATCCCTGTCTCTTTACTGAATGTTTCTTTAGGTTAGGGTTATGATTGTGATTTTCTTCTGTAATAGGTGTCTGATAATTACATTTTTCCATTCTTGCATATTTATTATCAGGTTGACTGTCTTTTGTCATTATAAAGACCTCCTCATAAGTTAAATTGTTCATACTTATTTTATCACCTTGACATGAAAAATATTCTGAGTATATTAGTATAATATTGGAAAACAATAATTAAATTATGTTATAATATTTTTTAACTATATTGATAATAAAGAAGGCGAATAATGTGTCAGTAAAAATAATAACAGACAGTACCAGTTATATTCCTAAGGAATTAATAGAAAAGTATGATATAAGGGTAGTTTCTTTAAGTGTAATAATAAATAATAAGAGCTACAGAGAAACTGATTTGAAAAATTCTCAATTTTATAAAATGATGGATGAGCAAGGTAAAATACCAACTTCATCTCAGCCTTCATTGGATGAAATTGTAAAAGCTATTGAGAATTGTATTAACGAAGGTCATGAAGTTTTATGCATATTTTTGTCAGCTAAAATGAGCGGCACATTTTCGAGTGCACATATTGCAAGAGATATGATCATCGAAAGATATCCTGAAGCAAAAATAGAAATATTTGATTCAGCTACAAATTCAATGCAGATGGGATATGAAGTAGTAGAGGGAGCAAAATATGCCTCTGAGGGATGCTGCATGGAAGATATAATAGATAAGGTCACTCATGTAAGGGACCACAGCAGATTTCTTTTTGTACCTGATACACTTAAGTATCTAAAAAAAGGCGGAAGAATAGGAAGGGCTTCTGCACTTGTAGGCGGAATACTTCAAATACGTCCGATTCTGACAGTTGAGAATGGTGAAACTACAGTGTTTGAAAAGGTAAGAACAAAAAAGAAAGCTGTAGATGTAATTATAAATAAAGTTATTGAAGACTGTACTAAAAACGAAATTGGAGGAATAATAGTACACCATATTAATTGTGAAGAAGAAGGAAGAGAGCTTGCAGATAGGCTTGAAAAAAAGCTTAAGATTCCTATAGGAATAAAATCTATAGGGCCGGTAATAGGAGTACATGTTGGACCAGGTTCTATAGGTGTTGCGTATTTTACTATGTAAGCTATTGTTTTACAATTTTATATGAGTGATTTAACTGAAATTATGTTAATAAAAATGCCCTGTATTGCTATAAAAAATTATAAGTACAGGGTATTTTTATGTATTTTAATAGTGAAAGTGATATGTAAAAGAATGAATAAAGATTTTAATAAAAAATAACTTCTAAAACAGACAAAATTACAGATTATATGATAAGAGAATAACGTATATGCAAAAGAAGATTATAATTTATTGAAGTAAAATGGATATGTTTAACATAAATGAAGAGTTGATAAGGATGGAAGTATGTTGTAAAATAAAGGAAATGATTAAAGCGAAACTTTAAGTTAAGGTTTACAAAATATTTAGCATAATGACATGTACATCTATATTAAAAATAAAGAGGAGGGTTGAGACATCATGGAAAATACCCAGAATATTATTAGAAATAGTATAGAGTTTATAGGGGAGAGCCGAGTTAATAAATCTAACAAAGCACTTATGATAGATAAAATTTTATCATATAGTCCAACTTTGGAGAATGGAATAGAAAAATATAAGATAGAAAATCGCAGATTTATAGTATTAATATTATTTAGTGTTTTATTCATAAACTTTTCTGTAATTTCCTTACCATGTTGCTTGGCAGCTACTTTTTTTCTCGTTAAAATGCTCCAACTAATAAGGTACAGAAGTGTTTATAATATTGTTAAGAAAATGGGAAGAGATATTGCGTATAAGGGCATATATAATAAAGGAATCGTTGAAGAAATGGTTAAAGATTTTAAATCGCAGTATGGAGAAGATATAATTGAATATTATGAGCTTGTATATATGGTAGAAAAATATGAGGCATTTGTGGTAAAGATAGAAGAAGTAATAAATAAAATTATGCATAAGGAAAGAGATGATGAGAACTGGAAGGAAGAGTCTCTTTATAGAAATCATAATAAAAGTTCAGTTATAGTAAATAGTTATGACAGTTTCCATAATGAAAATTCATCAAAGGACAGTAAGTTATATGACGATTCTAAATACTCTGTCTTATATAAAAATGAAGAAGGTGAAATTAAGAAGGTAAACAGGGCCATAGAATTTTTTGATGATAATAGTAAATCTACCGATGCTGTAGTTTTAAAAGGTGGAAATAAAAAAGATAAAAATCTGACCGTATATTTGTATAAGAAAAATAATGAACTTCAAAACAATGCACTGTAAATATAAGTATCATAATTATATTTTATTGCTGGATATAAAATAAAATCCGTAGAATTTGATATAAAATTATATTAATAATATAAAAGTTTTATTTAAAAGCTTCTGTTAACTTATTATGTTTTTTAACTAATAATTAATAGGAGTTGTTTTTTTCCCTCTTTTATAATAAAATCATATGGGTGAATTTAAACTAAGTATGATAACAAGCGAATTTTACCATATAAATTAGGTGAATTTTGCAGTTGATTAAGAGTTGTGAGAATAAATAGAAAATAAATTTATAATTGATATATTCAAATATATTGGTTGAGTTTTGGAGGAAATTATGCAAGATGTAATGATAATTGGTATAGCTGGTGGAAGTGGATCAGGTAAAACAACATTAGCTCAAAAAATTAAAGATGTTTTTGGTGATAAGATTTCTATTCTTTGTCATGATTATTACTATAAATCAAATGAAGGGATATCTATGGAAGAACGTAAAAAATTAAACTACGATCATCCAGATTCATTTGATACAAATCTTTTAATTGAACAATTAAAGAGCTTAAAGGCTGGGGAAGCAATTTATCATCCAGTATATTCTTTCGTTGAACATACAAGATTAGATGAAACAGTAGAAGTTAAGCCTACAAAGGTTATAATAGTTGAAGGAATACTTATATTTGAAAATAAAGAGCTTTGTGATTTAATGGATATAAAAGTATTTGTAGATACTGATGGTGATTTAAGAATCATAAGAAGACTTCTTAGAGATGTTCAGGAAAGAGGAAGAGATCTTGATTCTGTAGTAAACCAATATTTAAGCACTGTTAAGCCGATGCATGAAGAATTTGTTGAGCCAAGCAAGAGAAGAGCGGATATTATAATTCCAGAAGGTGGAGCAAATGACGTTGCATTAGGAATGCTCCTTGAAAAGATAGGGAATTTTATAAATAATTAATTAATATAAAATCTGCCTGTAAGAATAAATAATTGATTGTAAAATCCTATGTGAAAGTTTTATGCTGCATTAAAGATTTATTATAAAAGTTTATAAACTGAGTACATAAATAACAAATAAATTAAGTATACATATTATTAAGCCTTCATCTTTAAATATTCTGATAATAGATATTTAAAGATGAAGGCTTTTTAGATGAGAGCTATAATACTTTATTTTATGTCTTAATAAAAAATTAATATAACTTTAATATGCAAATACATTGAGGATATACCTTTAATAATTTATAATAAAAATAAGTTAATGATATATTATTATTTATTGTTATGGAGATAATGATAATATATTAGTAAAAATTGTTAAAATATTTAAGCATAATATTAGAAGGGATTAAAATATGAAGATTGACTGGAACACAAAATACACAACTATTGCCACGTACACTTTTATAGTAGCCTGTGCTATTATATTATTTTATCTTGGTATATCTCAGATGGGAATCGTATTAGGTAAAATAAGCGGTGCAATTGGGATTCTTCAGCCATTTATTATTGGATTTTCAATTGCATATATACTAAATTTTATATTGAAGTTTTTTGAAAGATCCATATTCAGTATAGAATTCATGAAAAATCTTAAATTAAAGCGAAATTCTAAAAGAGCTCTAAGCCTTATAGTTACATATCTTGTTAGTTTTATCGTAGTATATCTGTTTATAAAATTTGTCCTTCCACAATTACTTGACAGTATCGTAGGACTTATCAATGATATACCTATGTACATTAATGAAACAACTAAATTTATTGACGGCTTATTGCTTCAGTTAAATATTGAAAAGCAGTATCTTGATTTGATAAACGATAATTTTAACAGATTTATAGATTATGTAATAAAATTTGTTACAAATCTACTGCCTGTACTTGGAACATTGCTTACAAGCGTAGCATCTAAGATATGGAATATAGTGCTTGGCGTAATAGTATCAATTTATCTCTTAAGTGATAAGGAAAGATTTTGTGCCTTAAGCAAAAAAATAACTTATGCATTATTTCCTAAAAACATTGCAGAAAAGACTATAGAAATAACTCATAGAAGCAACAGTACTTTTGGAAAGTTTCTTGTAGGAAAGATTCTAGATTCTTTAATAATTGGAATATTGACATTCTTTATTTTAACAATATCAAAGATGCCATATGCTACTTTAATATCAGTAATAGTGGGTATTACAAATATAATACCATTCTTTGGACCATTTATAGGCGCAATACCATCATTTATAATAATACTTTTCGTATCACCTGTTAAGGCTTTATGGTTCCTTGTTATTATACTAGTGATACAGCAGATTGATGGTAATATTATAGGACCAAAGATATTAGGTGATTCAATAGGAATATCAGCATTCTGGATTCTTTTTGCAATACTTGTTGCAGGAAAATTCCTTGGGCTTGTAGGAATGATAATAGGAGTTCCTTTATTCGCAGTTATTTATTCACTTCTTAAAGAAGTTGTTGAGGCAAAGCTTAAGAAAAAAGGATTAAAAGTTGAAACTAAAGATTATCTATAGTTTTATTGAATGATTAATAAAGAGGACTACATTTATTTATATGTATTTTTACATAAGATTAAATGTAGTCTTTTTTAAAAGTAATTGGAAAAATTAGAGCATTAATGATAAAATATAAATATTAAAATAATTACTGATAATACTCTAATGTTATCAGTATACTCATTGAAAATAATAATCTAAACAAGTAATCAACTAAAAATAGTACAAGCAAGAGAGGTAAGGCATATGAAAAACATTAAGGCGGTTATTTTTGATATGGATGGAATTCTTATTGATACAGAAAGAATTTCATTTAATGCGTTTAAAGAAGTACTTAAGGGATATAATTATGAGATGAGCGAAGAATTTTATCTTACAATGATAGGAAGAAACGTTAAAAGCATAAAAGAAGTTATGCTTAGCGAATACGGAAGCAGTTTCCCATTTGATGAGATATATGAGAAGAAAGTAAAGATTGCAGTAGAAACAATCGATAGAGATGGAGTAATTATTAAACCTGGGGTTCATGAACTTGTTGATTACCTGAAAGATAATAACTATAGAATAGCTGTAGCAACTTCTACAAGAAAAGAAAGAGCACACTATCTTCTAGAACAAATAGGGATTAAGGATAAGGTTGATTACATCATATGTGGTGACCAGGTTGTAAATTCAAAGCCAGATCCGGAGATATTCTTAAAGGCAGCAAAGGGTATTGGTATTGAGCCGCAAAATTGCATGGTAATAGAGGATTCAGATGCAGGAATATTAGCAGCAAGCAGGGCAGGAATGACAGGAATAAATGTTCCTGATATGAAAAAACCAGATGAAAATATGAAGAAGCTTGCTTTTAAAATTTGCAGCAGCCTATTAGATGTTAAGACATATATGGAAAGCATTTAGTTTATTTTGATAGATATGCTGAGTACTTAATTATAGGTACATAAGTGATAGATAAAAGGAGGATAAGCATGAATATAGTAATTTTATCACTAATAGAAACATTAGGAATTTGCATGGTTGGACTTATATTTTTTATTCTATTTTTATTTATACCAGCAGAAGGAATAAAAATTAAAAGGGAATTTAGAATTGGACCTGAAGGGTTCTGCATAAGGGTAGAGAGAGTTAAAGAAAAGAAAAAAGAATAGATAAAAAATAACTGCATCAGTCATTTTTATTGTGATGGCTGATGCAGTTTATTTATTTGCTTAAACTATTATATAATCAAAATTTATAGACAATATAAATATAGTTGCTATTTATAAATTTTCAATTATGCATTTAATTTATTGATATATCATTTTAGGCTGCATTAATTTTGGTTTATATCCATTATCTATAAGAGCCTTTATTATTGATTCTTTATGTTCATGTCCAAATGTCTCCATTGTTATATCAAGTTCAACGGCACTATTTCGGTTTATGCTTACAAACTGATTGTGATCAAGCTTGATAATATTTCCTTGGGCTTCAGCTATTACTCTGGATACATTTGTAAGTTCTCCTGGTTTGTCTGGGAGAAGAACTGAAACTGTGCATATACGCTCTCTTTCAATCAATCCATGCTGAACTAATGAAGCAAAGGTAATTACATCCATGTTGCCTCCGCTTATTATTGAAACAACTTTTTTATCTTTGCATCTTAAGTGTTTTAGCGCTGCGACTGTAAGAAGTCCTGAATTTTCTGCAAGCATCTTATGATTTTCAAGCATATCTAAAAATGCACCTATCAATTCATGATCTTTAATTGTAATTATGTCATCTATATTTTCTTTTATGTATGGGAATATTTTAGAACCTGGAGTTTTGACAGCAGTACCATCAGCGATTGTATCTACTTTTGGAAGAGTGACGACTTTACCGGCTTTAACCGATGCCTGCATACAGTTTGCACCAGCTGGCTCTACACCTATAACTTTAATGTTTGGATTTAAAAGTTTTACAAGGGTAGAAACACCAGTAGCAAGTCCACCTCCTCCAATTGGAACTAATATTATATCAACAGTAGGAAGTTCCTTTATTATTTCCATTGCAATGGAACCCTGGCCTGTAGCAACTTCAAGATCATCAAATGGATGAATGAAAGTGTATCCTTTTTCTTCAGCAAGCTTTAATGCATAGCTGCATGCTTCATCATAAACATCTCCATATAATATGACTTCAGCTCCATAAGCTTTAGTCCTGTTTACCTTCATTAATGGTGTAGTAGTAGGCATTACTATTACTGCTTTACAGTTATATGCTTTTGCTGCATATGCAACTCCTTGAGCATGATTTCCAGCAGATGCTGTAATAAGGCCTTTATTTCTTTCTTCTTCAGTAAGTGTGCTTATTTTATAATAGGCCCCTCTTATTTTGTATGCCCCTGTTTTCTGCATATTTTCAGGCTTAAAATAAACTTTATTTCCTGTTAAATCAGAAAAATAATCACTATGTACTAATTTTGTTGGTAATATCACTTTTTGAACAGTTTCATAAGCTTGTTCAAATTTATCTAACGTCATCATATTTATAACCCCTTTTTATTATTAATTGCTTAAAACTTAATAGTTTTATGATAACATTTCAGAAAATTATGTCAAGATGTTATTTGACTATATGATAATAAAGTAATGATATCATTAGGATTATGTTATAAATATGATGAAAATTATAAAAAATAATCATGTTAAATGATTTTGCTATTATATTTAATATCTGTAAATTCTAAGCGTCATAAGAGTTATTTACTTTTCCATATCAACATCTTCACCTTCGCCAGAAAATCTATAATTTACTCCGAGTTTATTGGAAAATCGATCATTGATTTTCATTGCATTTAGATTTTGGCTTATTGGAGAATTATCAAGTTCCATATCTTTTTTTGCATCTGTCTTAAATTGAAGCTTATGAAATTTATTTTCATATTTCTTTTCATTTGTCATAATAATACGTCCTTTCTCTAAGCAAAATATTAATGCAGGGATTTTTATAAAGAAAACTAAAGTGTATAATATTATTATTCCAAATTATTATCTTAAAATTCAAAAGTTCAATTGTTTTATGTTTATATGATTATGAATAGATATGTTACAAGCATATTTCAAAAATAGAAGAGGAGCATATGTAGAAAATGAAAGAAGAGAAAAAAATAGAATGTCCAATATGTGGAGAAATTATGGAAAAATATTTATATGACTACGATAGCAGTCCTGAAGAAAAGATAAATTATAAATGTCCTAATTGTGGGCATAGAGAAAGTATATTAAAACAATATTAGAAATAAGAAATACATTATCCATAAAATCACGATAATGTATTTCTTGTTATTATTTTGATGATGTATTTGGACATATAGGAAGAAGTAGATTTGCTTTTGATAATAATGGTCTTAATGCATTATATAAAAATGCCACTAAGATTACAGAAACTACTGCATTTGCAAATGTTGTAACAGCGCTTAATTTTGCAAGAACTTTAGCAAATTCCTGAGGCTGTCCTAATACATATTGTTTGTAGAAGAATCCAACTATTGGATCAGCAACTACATTAAAAGCAAGTCCACATACAGAAGAAATTATGCTCCATTTTAAGATATATTTTTTATTATTTGATTCGCTTATTTTTGCTATTCTATGAGCAACAAAACCTGTAATAAGGCCAATACATAATTTTAATATAAATGTTTTTGGCGCAACAGTTATGTAAACAGGATCAAATATATCCGCAATTGTCATTCCAACTGCACCTGCAAGTCCTCCGTAAAATCCTCCAAGAAGCAAGGCAGCAAGTACACAGAAGGCATTTCCTATATGAAGTGAAGTAGCATCGCCACCTGGTATTGGTATTTTAATTTGTAAAAAAGTAAATGATACATAACACAATGCAGCTAAAAGAGCAGTCTGCATTAATTTTTTTAATTTAATATTTGCTGTTTCCATATTATTAGACCCCTTTGTTAATTATTTTTTATTGCCTATCATTAAAAAATATTTTAATTTAAGTTATTTAGCTAAATAGTATACATGAAAAATATTATTATAATACAAGAATTAGTAATGATTACATATATGTACAGGCTTTAAATATATAGATATTATATCATCATAAATATTATCGTCAAATGTACGGATACATTTTTATTTGATTTAATTCAGTATAGAATCAAATGCTTTAGGGATTAGAATTGTGATAAGCTGCTACAGTATAATTAAATAAGTTGTTTGACCATTCATTTACTTGAAGATAAAAGTGCTGCTATTTAGCAGCACTTTATCTTATTACGTTATATATATCATTTTCTAATACTTTTACTGCATTCTCAAGTTTTTCTTCTTTTATAAGGATATAATCAGTATCATACGTAGATACAGCGAAAATGCTTATATTATTTTCAGCCATGAGACCACTAATTTTTGATAAGATTCCTATAAGAGAGAAATCAAGAGGACCTTGAATTTTAAATACTTTCCAGCCTGATTCATATTTAACATCAGAAGGAATGTTTTTTTCTAAACATACAATAGACAGTTCATCATCTGTTTTTGTAATGGAATAAAATTCTCCATCAAAAGCCCATGAAGGAATCTGAGAATCTTTTTCAAGTCTGCATATTCCACATGTGTCCTTTAACAACTTTAAGGTTAATTTTTTTTCTGGCATTTTTATCATCCTTTCAATTTTTAAAATTTGAATATAAAAAAAGCTTGGGAGATACTGTATCAATATCTCCCAGGCTTTTATCCTTCCGTGTACACAATTTCTTGTGTGTTTTCTCTTGGACCAGACCTGAAAGTATATTCAGCGGAACCCTAGAAAACTTATTATGGAAATTTTATCATATTATTAATATATAATCAATAATAATAAAATTCCCTTGGAAAATTTACAGATTTTAAAATAATTTATTTTATGAGACAATATAGGTGACATAGAATATATTTACATGTAAAGGGGTGATAGAAATGGAGCAAAAGTCCTGTCCAAAGTGTAAATCAAAAGATATAATTCCTATATTATATGGATATCCTGATAATGAGATGTTTGCTGCAAGTGATAGAGATGAATGTATATTAGGAGGATGTTGCATTGCTCTTGATGAAAATTCACAAGAAAATTTGAATAAATATCATTGCAAAGATTGCGGATATGAATGGAATTAATAAAACATAGATATCATTATATAATTCCATATAAAACTATGGTAAAGAATCTTGAAACAAAAAAATTTAAATTTTGAATTAAATTATTATAAATGGACATCCTAAATTATGAGTTAATTAAACTAAAATAATAATTTATAGGATGTGACAATATGAGAAAATTTTCATAAGTAGAAAATTTATCTTTAGCTGCAGTACTGAAAATGGAAACTGATGGTTTAAAGATGCAGAGAGCAATAAATAAAATTATAACTGACGAAGATTTGAAGAGACAATCAGAGGCGAGTATATTAGCAACAGAGGGAAGGCTGAACGCCATTATACAGTTTATAAATGAAAATAATCTATTAAATTCTGAGGAAGTGTAATATTTATGAGAAATTTAATTGGAGATTTAGTAAAAGATAATATAAATATAGATGATAAAATTGTATGTGAAAGTATGTTATCTGCAGCAAAAGAGGCAGCAGATTTGTATCTTAATTCAACACTAACAAGTACAACTCCTGAATTAAGAGCTATATATGCAGCTTCAATAGTACAAATGGTTGAAGGGCATACTGCACTCACAGCGTTAGCTGTTAATAAAGGGTGGGTAAAACCATATGAAGAACCGGAAAGTCAGTTATCATGTGCATGTAATGAAGCTAAAAATACAGTGAGTTAGAACATTAAAAAGAAGATTATAGAAATTTCTTTTCCTATAATCTTCTTTTTGTATATCTCAGACTTTTATTGTCATATATTTGAGTATTGATATATTTTAATTCTGCTATTGATGTATGCAAAAATTATTCTTTTAAGCTCCTAATAAGCTTCCGATAATTATTCCAAAATAAGTTCCTATTACATAACCTAATGTTCCAATAAGCATGATTGGTCCCACAAGTTTAGTCCAGCCCTTTGATATTGCCATAGCAACTGCTGTTGTAGGACCTCCTATATTAGCATTAGAGGCTAATACTATATCTTCTAGATTGAATTTTAAAAGTTTTCCAAATATAAAACAGAAAAGCATATTTGTTAAAGCTATTATTATAGTAAATACAAATAGTAAAGGTGCATTTTTTATAATCATAGGTATAGATGCTGGAACTCCTATTACAAAGAAAAATAGATAAATTAAATATGTACCCAGCTCATTATAACCAGAAAGTTTTTCAATTTGCTTTTCAAAAATCATAGAAATAATTATTGATAATGTAGTTATCCAAATGTACTGGCTTCCAAAGAAAGTATTGCACATATTAAGCATTATATTTCCAGTTGGAATAATATCAGATAGGTTTTGTGCAATTAACTTGGAAAAAGTAACAACAATTGAAGCATATGCAAAATTAATGGCAATATCTTTTAAAGAAATTTCTTTCTTATGCCAGTATGCAGCTGCTGCATTCTTAGCATTTTCACTATCATTAGATTTTTCTACTTCATCCATATGAGGGTGATTAAAATGCTTTCTAAAGAATCCTACAGCTGGTATTGATAATAGTAAGAACATTGATGTTGCTGTTACTAAATTATCGGCTACAGTTGTTGCTGAAATCATAGTTCCAGATACGTTGAATGCATCTGCTAGAGCAGTAAAGTTTATTCCTCCTCCTATGTAAGAACCAGTCATCATTGCGGCAAGCCCATTTAATTCACTTATATTATCTTTTAATAAATAATATGAAATAAGAGCGCCAATGCAAGATCCTACTGCACCTATTATAAAAATAATTAAAAGTCGTCCTGTTTCTTTCCAAATCTTTTTTATATTACATTGTAAAAGTAATAATGGTATAGCAAGTGGAACAGCAAATCCCCATATTACATCATCATATAGTTGATTGCTTGTTGGAATTATATTTAAGTTTGTAAATAATATTGCTAAGATAAGTGCTAATATGGCACCGGAAATTTTAGCAGCCCATGTATATTTCTGTTCCAAGTATATTGATAGAGCTACAGAACCACACATGATTGATAGTAGTGCCCAAGTATTATCAGCACTGATTAATGTATTCATGATATTCCTCCTTTGTTTGACATCTGATTGACTTGATGTCCTTATCTATTCTATACTGTTATGACGATTATGTAAATTTAAAGTAAAGAAAAACTAGCATTAAATTTAGAAAATATCTTGGTTTGATGTATTTTAGTCCTATGTTATTAATGAATTATCAGAGGAAAAGTGAATAAACAGTAACCTAAATAATAAGTTTACATATTATGTAGTATATATTATATGTTTTTATGAGGTGGTTTATTATGAATAGTGGTTTAGGAAATTATCCATTTTCTAAGGGCATTCTGGATATAAAAACTAATTCATTTGAACAGTTTAAAGAATTTATTGATTCTGATTATTTTACGACTAAAAATCAAGATTTTATATATCGTGGCCAGGGTGATTCTACTTGGGCAACAACATCATCTATTACAAGAATTTTATCTAGAGAAGGGTCAGTAAAATATCCGGATATATTAGAATATCAGCTAAATAATTTTAAGAATAGTGTGAAGGGCAGAAGAGGGGTAAATCCAGAGGTATATGATAGTGATATTGAATGGTGGGCATTAGGACAGCATTATGAATTAGCCACTCCGATGCTTGACTTTACTTTTTCACCTTATGTTGCAACTTTTTTGCTTTTGAAGAAGATAGGGAAAGTGATAGAGCAGTTTTTGCTTTGAATTATAAAAAGTTATGTGAACATTATAATTTTGACAAAATAAATGAATGTAACAGAATAAAAGTTTATAGACCAGTAATGGATGATAATCCACGGATTGTAGCACAAAGTGGATTGCTTGTGTATATTCCAATCTTGAAGGAGCTGGAATCAATAATAGAATCATGTTTTGAAAAATGCAATAGTTTTAATATGTGTGAACCAGTATTGATTAAGTTTACAATACCTAATAATGAGAGGATAAGAGCACTGCAATTACTGCAAAAAATGAATATTAATGGCTCAACAATATATCCAGATTTAATTGGAGCTGCAAAGTTCTGTAATATGAAGCTGAGAATAAATGAATATTAGTACTAATAGTTGAAGAAAAACACTAGTAATATATATATATATATTAGTTTAAAATATGTATAATAAAAGGCTTATACGTATTTTAAATAACTTATTACCTATGTTTGTATTACTAGTGATTAATTTATTATTGCCTAAATAAACGAAATTAGTAGCAAAAGCATCAGCATCTTCTTTGCTTATTTCTATTTATTTGCTACGTACATTTTTAAATTTATTACTTTGATTTTTTTACTTGCAGGCTGTTTTCTTATATATATATGTTCTAATAATAAAACTACATTGCAATAAAATAAATCTTACAAATGAAATAAATTGTACAAAGATTTAATATTTAATTGTCCATTGTCAATTGTACATTGTTAATTAGAATATATATATATTAAATATTTCATTATATTATTATCATTTTTCAGGCGTTCTAAAGTATTTAATCTTACAGCCAGCTCTTTATTAGTATAAAGTGCATGAATCTGTTTGTGGCAGTTTTCACAAAGCCAAGCCACATATCCATCTTTTCCTCCTTCTTCTCTAGGAACCAGGTGATGTTCTGTAACTTTAGGTACACCTTCTCTTCTACATAGTTCGCAGACATATTTATTTTCCATTATAATCATTCCTGACATTTGATTTATTTATAAATTTTAATAATTATAGTAGAGATTTATAATTTATTATGTGTATTTTCATTCTAAATTATTTCTGAACTGATTTTATATGTATTAATTGCTAGATTATTACCAATACTATTCATAAAAATAAATACTATCCTTATTAAACAATTTTAAACTGGCAGTTGATTTAGTTTTGTGATAATTTAATTATTTGTAAAGTTGTACAGTGCCAACATCACATAAAGAAAAATGTGTTTAAATATATAGAATAATTAGAAAAATAAAAGATAGGAGAGTTAAATTAATGTTTGATATAATAGCTTTACTTTTTTCTTTAGCATTAATAATGATTTTAGCTTATAAAGGACATTCAACTATAGTAACAGCACCGATTGTTGCATTGATTACTATATTATTGACTTCAAGAAATAATTTTCACCTTATGTTTAATTATACAGAGGTATATATGGCTGGATTTTCGGGTTTTGTAAAAAGTTATTTCCCTTTATTTTTAACTGGTGCGATTTTTGCAAAATTTATGGAGGAAACAGGTTATGCAAAATCCATAGCAGATTTTATATCTCAAAAGTTAGGATCAAAACATGCTATTCTGTCAATTGTACTGGCAGGTGCCTTTTTAACATATGGGGGAGTATCTTTATTTGTAGTAGCATTCATTCTCTATCCAATAGCAACACAGCTTTTTAAAGAAGCAGATATTCCTAAAAGACTTATTCCAGGGACAATAGCACTTGGTGCATTTACTTTTACAATGACTGCAATGCCGGGCTCGCCGGAAATACAAAATCTGATCCCTATGAGCTACTTTGGAACAGATTCTTTTGCAGCTCCGCTTTTAGGACTTTTGGCAAGTTTTTTAATGCTCTCTTCAGGAATGATTTATCTTACATATCGAAGGAAAACGGCCTTACAACGTGGTGAAGGTTATGGAGATTGTAATATCTACACAGTACAGAAAAGCAGGGAGTCAGCCAATATTTTTATTTCTATTCTACCAATTTTAGTCGTTTTTTGTTCAAATTTATTCTTTTCAAAAATATACTATACTAATATAAATGGAGATTATCTGCAAGAATATGGGCTTACATTAAATAAAGTTTCTGGAACATGGAGCGTTATCATTGCATTGGTATTAGGAACATTATTTATGTTTATCCTTAATCTAAGAAAATTCAAAAGCCCTAGAAGAATTCTAGATGAGGCCATTAAAAATTCCTTTGCACCATTACTTAATTCAAGTGCAATTGTAGGATATGGAAGTGTAATAAAATCTCTTAGTGTATTTGCAGTGCTTCAGAATATAATATTGGGCATATCATCAAATCCAATAATTTCAGAAGCTATTTCTGTTAATGTAATCTGTGGGCTTACAGCATCAGCATCAGGAGGACTTGGAATCACATTAGATGCCTTATCAAATACTTATCTTCAAATGAGTAATTCAATGGGCATTCCGCCAGAAATTCTTCATAGAATAGCATCTCTTTCATGTGGAGGGTTGGATACTCTGCCTCATAATGGTGCAGTAATAACTACACTTGCAATCTGTGGATTGACACATAAAGAAAGTTATAAAGATATATTTGTTACTTCTGTTTTAATTCCTATTTTGACAACAATTGTTATAGTATTAATAGTATATTTAAAATTCATATAATACATATAAAATAAGCTTGAACATTATTGTTCAGGCTTATTTTTAATTATTTCATTTCTGTGAAATTTAATATATTATTTCATATCACAATTTTTTATATTAATCCATTTATACATTTTTACAATAGTTTAATAGTCGTATATAGTGATTTGCTTCTCTTAATACATGATCAGCAAGTAGTGGTAATATTATTGAGCGTATCTTACAATCAGCTATTCCTTGTGTAACTGCTTCTTTAAAATCTCGTAATTTAATAGTAGTATTTAATGTTTCAGTTGTAATACCATGCATTGTCATTGCAGTGGCATCGTCAGCCTTTTTTATTAATTCGTAGAACTCATTAGCAAATCTATCTGAAGTACAGATTAATTCATCTTCGCTAGGATCAAGCAATCCTCTGATAAATAAAGAATGCTCCATCATAATTTGATTCCAGAACAGCTCAGTTTTTCTGATGCTTTCTTTAGTTATATCTTTATTATCTTCAAGATCGCATATATATGAACGATATAATTTTGCTTCTCTGATTATATGCTCTATAAGCAGAGGATAATTTACTGTGAATAGTTTACAGGATAACATACCATTTAAAACTCTAATCTTAAAATCTATAAGACCATCCAATAATTTTAGAGATCTCGTATTAAGATTCTTTATGCAGCTTAAAATTTTGGGGTCAATATAGTTTGAATTTTTATAGTCTAAATTTTTTTCCATTTGTGTTATCTTAGAATTAATATATTCCTGTATAATACTCAGTTTTCTTTTCCGCACCTAAAGTATACTTAGTAACAATTTCTCCTGAGTCTAGTACTGATTTTCTAACTTTTTCATTACTCAATATAACTGTGTCTGATAGAAGTTTTTCAAAACCTTCCTTATAACATTCTGCTGTTTTTGAAAAATCATTATTTTTAGGTGTAAACCCAGCCTCTAAAAATAATGAATGTTCTTTCATAATTCTTTCGAAAAAAAGATGTGATTCTAATGATAGGGTTATATATTTTTCTTGAGATATCATTGTTAATCTCCTTATAACGTTTCTAATATTATACTCAGATTACAAGGAATATGTTCTTAGTTAAGTATGTTGTGATAATTGCTAGGTAAATTTTATTTTAATCTTGTTTACAAATGAAAAAGAGTTAGATTTAACTAACTCTTTACATATAAATATTATACAATTTTAGTTGTCCATTCTTCTCAATTCCAAATTTCAGTTACTATATATCTATAAAATTCAGATTCGTTGGAAACTAAAAGAATAGTTCCTTTGTATTCTTTTAGTGCTCTTTTTAAT